>CANCCF010000033.1 GCA_947374485.1 Comamonadaceae bacterium
GTGTCATAGTCGGCCTGCACCGTGGCGCGCGGTGACTCAATGCATTCAGACATCCGCGCGCCAAGACTGTTGGTTGACTCAGGACGGCGTGGTGCTCTGTGGAGTGAGGTAAAGGAGGAGCAGAGGGCGCAGCCCTCTGCGGGGGACACGAACGGAACAGAGTGCCACGTCGGCCTGAGTCCAGAGGACCCAGAGCCCCACGTGACTGGGTATTAAAAAACCAAGACCGAGCGAAGAAACTAAACCGGCGCCCCCACCTGACGCAAAGGCTCAGCCCTAACAAACGCATCCAGCGCACCGCACCGCGCGACGATGGCCTCAATCGTGGGAATGTTGGGCACTTCAATCTTGAAGACACGCATCACCGCCACCACACTGGCCAGACAAATATCGGCCATACCCACCGTATCGCCATGGCAATACAAACCGGTTTGCGGCTCGGAGACCAGGCGCTGCTCCACAGCCGCCAGCCCCACACCAAACCACTGCGTCTGCCAACGCCGCCAGGCCGCATCATCAAAGCCACCTTCGGTCGTGAGGTACTTTCGGACCCGTGGTGTGATCAGCGGATGCGTGTCGGCCGCCAGCATGTTGCAGAGGGACCGCACGCGCGCGCGACCGTGCCGGTCGGCGGGCAAGAGTGCGGGCAGGGGCTGCGTCTCTTCCAGAAATTCGAGAATCGCCAGTGACTGTGTGATGGGCGCGTGGCCGGCCTCCACCAGCGTGGGCAGACCGCCCAGCGGGTTGATCTTCAGATAGGCCTCGCTGCGCTGCTCGCCGGCGTCCATGTTGATGAAGGTCTCGGTGACGGGCAGGTTCTTCAGGTTCAGCGCCACGCGCACGCGGAAGGTGGCAGAGGTGCGCCAAAAGGCATACAGCTGCAGCTCGGGGGTTTGGGCCATGGTGGCCTCCAATGGGTTGGTAGGCCAAGAAGGCCTGGGGTTGCGACAGACTCAGTGCAGCGTCAGCGGCAAAGAGCTGGTCTTCACCCTTACCACCGCCGCACGCTGCGCATAGGGTACGACGCCCTGCCCGCACAAGTTGGCGACCAGGGTTTTGACCTGACGGGCAATGGGCTCAATGAAGCGGCTCGCCTGGCCTTGCACCGTGATGCAGTCACCCAAGGCATGGATGTGCGCGTCGCTGGTGCAGAGGGTCTGTGGGTCCACCGCAATCCCTTTGTCCCAGGCCAGTGCGGCGCTGCGCGCCAGGCGGCTGGGGGTTTGCAGGCCAGTGGCCACGATGATGTGATCCGCTTCGAGCTGCTTGCCACAGCGCGTGCTGAGGACAAGGCGTTCACCCTGCTTTTTGACTGAGGCCACGCTGACGCCTCCCACAAAGCGCAGGGGCAAAGATTGCCAGGCCTCCAGCAGCTGCGCGCCCGCCTGCTGTGCGCTCCAGCGTGCCAGCGGCTCCTGCTGCGTGTCGATGAGCGTGACGCGGTGGCCGCCCAACGCCAAGTCGTTGGCCAGTTCGCTGCCGATCAAGCCGGCGCCCACGATCAGCACGTCTTTGGCAACATCTTTTGCGCCACAGGCCGCCGCTTCGCCCAAGCGCGCACGCAGGCGCTGGTAGGCGCCCAGGTGGTTGACGCGCCAGCACAGGGCGGCGGGCAACTCGGGCGGCAGGGCCACCTCGGCGCCGTGCGCCAGCACCAGCGCGTCATAGCGCAGCACTCCGCGCGTGGTGCGCAGGCTGCGCGTGGCGCTGTCAATGTGGATGGCGTGCGTGGCCGCCAGCAGCCGCACATTCAAACGTCGCGCGGCATCGGTGCCGCGTTCCTTCACCAGCTGCTCCGGGGCCAACTGACGCACCATGGCTACCGACAACAAGGGTTTGTCATACACATCGGCATTGCAGGCGCTTACCAGGGTGATGGGCAAGGTGACGTCCTGCGCGCGCAGGCCTTCGGCCAGTTGCCAACCGGCACGGCCCGCACCGACGATGACCACGCCTGCGCGGTGGCGCTGGGCGGAAGGCACGGCAGGGCTTGCGGCGCCAGCCTGCGCCTTGAGCGCGGCCAGGCTGGGGGCCAGGTACAGCGTGAAATCGGACTTGGTGACGCCGCACAGCGGGCAAGACCAGTCCTCAGGAATATCGGCAAAGCGCGTGCCGGGTGCCAGGCCGCTGTCCGGGTCGCCCAGCGCCTCGTCGTAAACCAGGCCGCAGGCATTGCAGATGTACTGCAGGTAGTCGGTGGCCGTGACTGAGCTCACAGCAACACCTCCGTGCTGCGCACTGCGGTGCGAGCTTGCTTGGGGCGGCCCGGCGCGGCGCTCCTGCCGGCATTTCCTCGGCGGACAGGCGCGCCATTTCCTTGCGCAGGTGCTTGATGGCGGGTGTGACGATGGCCACGAAGTGCGACTCGCGCACGCGCCGCTGCACTTCCGAGCTCATCAGGTAGCCGCGTGCGCCCTGGTGCATCAGGGCCGACTGCGCGGCACGCAGGCACAGTTCGGCGCCGTGGGCGCGGGCATCGAGCACGTCGATGAAAAATTCCTTGGACGCATCGAATGGCGTGGCACACAGCTGCTTCACACGCGCCACCAGGCCATCGAGTTCGGCCTGCAGGGCGTCGGGCCGGTCGTGCAGAAACTGGTTGACGTGGCCCAGCTGCGCCTCCACCGCCCAGATGGAATCGATGGCGCCCTGGGTGATGCCCACGGCCATGCCACATTGCAGCATCACAAAGGCGCCGCGTATGCGGGCAATGGTGGGTTTCGCCGGGTCGGCAATGGTGTCAGCCGCGCCGATGAACAGATCCTTGAGGTGCAGCGCATAAGTGCCGGTGCCCTCCATGGCGGAGAAGCTGGGGCACTCGCGCAAGGTGACGCCGGGCGCATCACAGCGCAACAGGAACATCAGCTCGCGGCTGGGGGCGCCCTCCACGCTTTCGATGGCCGCAATGGCACCGCAGTAATGGTCTGGCGCCAGGTTGCTGACCCAGGGCAGCGTGCCGTTGACGAGGTAGCCACCCTCCACCGACGTGGCGCGCAGCAACAGGCTTTCAATTTCCGCATAGCTCTTCATCGGGTTGGACAAGGCTGTTCCGCCCAGCCCCAGGCCCGCGATGTGCCGGGACAAGACCTCTCCCATCAGCGCCGGGTTGCCGGACTGCTGCAGGTACAGGCCGCATACCGCCTGGCACCACATCATGAAGCCCGTGGCACCGCACACCCGCGAGACCTCGGCCATGGCCTGGATGCTCAGGAAATAGTCGCCTGCGCCGTTGGCGGAATCCAGATGCGCGCTCATGGCCCCCACTCCAGCGAGTTGCTGCAGCAGCTCTCGCGGATAAATACCCTGGCGGTCTATAGATTCCACCGCCTGCGCCAGCGGTCCGCTGGCCAGTGCGCGCACGGCCGCCAGCAAGGCTTCGGGCGCAAGCGCGGAGGTGTGGGCGTGGGTGTGTGCCGCGGTGACTTCCCGGGGCAGGTCGGCGGGGTGCATGGAGGGTCCTTGGTCTGTTATTCAATCGGCCAGGCTGATGGCAAAGGGAATCGGATTGCGCATGGAGTTGGCCACCGGCGAGTACATATTGGCGTGCTGCACGATCTCGTCCAGCACCTCGCGGGTGGCATTGCCCTCGATGTGCACCTTCACGCGGATGGCCTGAAAGCCCATTTGGGGCGGCGTTTTCTCCAGCGCGCCACCAGCACCCCAGGCGGCCGGGTTGCCGATGTCGCCCTCCATGTGGATCTCGATCTTGCTCAAGCTGACCTGCTTCCACGTGGCCACTGCCGCAATGCCCACGGCCAGGCAGCCGCCCAGGCCCGAGAGCACGATCTCGCCGGGCGCAGGCGCCGTGTCCTGGCCGAACAGGTGCAAGGGCTCGTCCACCACCACCGGCGCGTGGTTGCCCACGAAGCTGAGCGAGCGGTACTGGCCTTCCATGACGGTGCGGACCTTGTTGGTGCCGCGCGCTGCCGGATTGCCGCGGCCCTTCTCGGCAAAGGCCAGCAGGCCCTCGCGGTCTATGGGGCGCAGGCTGGTGGTGATGGTGGTCACTGGGGCGAGGGGTTCTTGCAGGGCAGAGGACATAAAGGTTCCAGGAGGTATTTAAATGGCAGTGGGTTCAGCGTGGCAGGGCGCAGCGCAATGGGATGTAAGGTGGTGGCTCAGGCGGCCAGCGCGGGTGCGGGCTTGCCTGCAGTCTGGACAAGCGGCAGTCCGGTTTCAATCGGCAGCGCGTCATCACGCGACCACTCGTTCCAGGAGCCGAAGTACATGCGCACGTCCGAGAAACCCGCCTGCTTCAGGGCCAGAAAAGTGTTGGAGGCGCGTGCGCCCTTGAAGCAGTACAGGTAGACCGTGTCGCTGGGGCTGATGCCGGCCGTGGCGCATTCGGCGCGCACCTCGTCGGGCGACTTGAACACCGGCCCCTGGCCCGAGGGCTTCATGAAGCGGTACCACTCCAACCACTTGGCGCCGGGCAGGCGGCCTTTGCGTGGGGCAAAGTCCTTGCCATAGGGGGACGAGCTGTCGCCAATCCACTCGTCCACATCGCGCACGTCCAGCAGCACAGTGGCCGTGCCCAGGGCCTGGGCCACGTCGTCCTTGGTCAGCATCACATCGGCCATGGTGAGCTCGGTGGGGAACACGGCGGGTGTTGGCACCACAGCCTCGGTGGAGACCGGCAAGCCTGCGGCCTTCCAGGCCGAGTAGCCGCCGTTGAGCAGCTTCACCTTGGGGTAGCCCAGCCATGTCAGCAGGTAGTAGCCGCGGCAGGACTGGCCGTAGCCGCTGTTCATGGCGTCTTCGTAAAACACCGCCGTCTCCTGGCCGGACAGGCCGATGGCGCCCAGGTGCTTGGCAAAGGTTTCTTTCAACTCCAGCAGGCCCTCGGGCGTGGAGGTGGCCAGGTACGTGAACGTTTCGCGCAGGTTGACTGCGCCGGGGATGTGGCCCAGGCCATAGGTGTCGGCGTCGCGGGTGTCGATCACCACCACGGCCTCGGTGGTCTGCAGTTCCTGCAGCTGGGCGGGTGAAATCAGGATGACGTCGGATGCGATGTTCATGGGGATCCTCTTCAATGCAGTGTTGGGGGTGGACGGTGGGCTGGGCCAAGTCTCCTAGCGCAACAGACGTGCCAGCGTGCCGACGCCGCGTGAAATGAATGGGTGAGGCGCCGCAATGCCATCCAGGCCTGCATCTACTGCTATCGAATCAGAAGCACGCTACCGCTTCCGCAGGTCCGCGTGGCGTTTGAACTCCACACTTTGTCGACAATGTGTGGACAAAGTGGCGGTGCTTGAGACTCAGCGCAGGCCAGCCTTGCGCAGGCGGTAGCTGAGCTGGCGCAAGGTCAGGCCCAGCGTCTGCGCTGCCCGCGTCTGGCTGCCCTGGTGGGCCGCCAGCACAGCCTGCAGGTCCTGGCTGCTGTGCGATTGGACGGACTGGTAATCGCGCACCAGCGGCATGGCGCCGAGGGTGGCACGACCGGGCCCTGCCGGCTCGCCGGCTGCGTACGCAAGCACTGGCGCCACGCCCTGGGCTTGTAAGCGTGGCCGTTGCGGCATGGGTGCCGGCACCGGGACCGCCACCGCCGCCTGCGCCCCAGGCATGAAACGCTCCAGCTCCCGGGCCGTCACTGGTGTGTGGTCGGCCAGCAGCACCAGGCGCTCCACCAGGTTGCCCAGCTCACGGATGTTGCCGGGCCAGGGGTGACTCTCCAGCCGCTCCAGCGCGGCGGTGGACAAATACACATTGCGCTGGTGCGCCTGGTTGGCGCGGCTGACAAAGTGCAGCACCAAGGCGCGAATATCCTCGCGGCGCTCGCGCAGGCTGGGCAGGCGGATGGGGATGACGTTGAGGCGGTAAAACAGGTCCTGGCGAAAGCGCCCTTCCGAGACCTCCTGCTCCAGCGCGCGGTTGGTGGCGGCCACCAGGCGCACATTCACCCGCAGCTCTTTCTGGCCACCCAGGCGCACCAGCGTGCCCTCCTGCAGGGTGCGCAGGAGCTTGGACTGCATGGCCAGCGGCAGCTCGCCAATCTCGTCCAGAAATATCGTGCCGCCATTCGCTTGCTCGAACCAGCCTGCGCGTGCCGTGCTGGCACCCGTAAAGGCGCCGCGTTCGTAGCCAAACAGCTCGGACTCGAACAGCGCATCCGGTATGGCCGAGCAGTTGACCTTGATGAAGGGCTGGTCGCGCCGCCCGCTGGCCAGATGCACGGCGCGGGCAAACAGCTCCTTGCCAGTGCCCGATTCGCCCAGCAGCAGCACCGTGGCCTGGGTTTGCGAGACGCGCTCGAGCTCACTCAGGGCCTGCAAGAGCGGCGGCGAATTGCCAATCAGCCCGTAGCGCGCGGTGTGGGTGTTCAGGGCCTGCGCCAGCACGGCGTTCTGGGCCTGCAGCTGCACCGTCTGCTCGGCCACCAGTTGCTCCAGTTGCAAGAGCTGCCCGGCCAGCGTGGCCAGCACGCGCAGCAGCGCCAGATCATCATTCAAATGGCGCTGGCGGCTGCGGATGCGGTGGCAGGCCAGCACGCCAATCGCCACGTTGTTGATCTCGATGGGCAGGGCCAGGAAGGCCACGGTTTGCGGCGGCAGCTGGGCGCGCGCCACGGCGCGAAACAAAAATAACGGTTCGGCGTCGATGTCCTGCACGATGGCGGGCTGGCCCGTGGCCAGCACACGCCCGGTAATGCCCTCGCCACGCAGGTACTTGCCGCGCGCCACCTCCTGGCGCGTGAGGCCATAGGCCTGGTGGATGGAGGCGCTGCGCTCTGCGGCCGGCTTGCCGTCCTGCGGGTCGGCCAGCACAATGCGCCCGCGGTTCAGGCCCAGCAGCTCGCTCATCAGGTGCAGCATCTTGCCCAGGGCTAGGCCGGGCGCCGGGCCGCGCCCGACCAGGCGCATGACTTCGCGCATCAGCAACAGCTCTTGCTCGCGCCAGGCGTGGGCGCTGGTCTGTGGGGGTGCGGTGTGGGGCATTAGCTGAGCCAAGCAAGTTCTGCACCGCGCACATGGCGCCTGTGAATACAAACACCTGGCGCGGCAAGGCGGCCGGCCCAGACCACGATCCGTGCCAAAATTCTTCTGGACCATTGGGAGCAATGGCCGCATTTCAAAATCAATTCAATGGGTAAACAATGAACGTACAAACAATCAAAGGGCCAGTCTCCATCGGCGTGATGAAGGTGGGGACAGTGGTCATGTACTACGCCGGCGGCAAGCTCGATGGAACCCAAAATCCCGCGCACATTACGGGGTTTCTCAGGGATGCTGCTGGCAAGCTGACGTTGCAAATCCGGCTGTTGGCAGGTGCCACTCCCATTGCGGTCGAATTCAACTGGATCGAAGTTCTCTGAGCTGCCAACCGGTGCAGCGAACGGGGCCACAGCCACTGCGGCGCTGAGCACTTACCAGGGAATCGGCTGGCTAGCGTGGTCCACAAAGTGCGCGCGTCCAGTGGGCCGCAGCGCATCGAGCGCGGCCAGCAGGCCTTGCACGGCGTCCTGTGGCGCGGTGGCGTGGTCGCCGACAAAGGCCTGGCTCAGCGCAGACTTCACGGTGCCCGGCTGCAGCGCCGCAACGATGGCCAGCGGCCGCTGCCGGTGCAGCTCGATGGCAGCCGTCTGCAGCAGCTGGTTGAGTGCGGCCTTGGCCGCGCGGTAGCTGTACCAGCCGCCCTTGTGGTTGTCTTCAATGCTGCCCACGCGCGCCGACAGCTTGGCCCAGACCACGCGTTCGCCGCGCGCCAGCAAGGGGCTGAGGTGGCGCAGCAGCAGGGCCGGACCGATGGCGTTGACCTGCAGGCTGGCCAGCAGACCGGCGGCATCCAGATCGGGCAGGCGTTTCTCGGGGCCACGGCCATCGATGGTGAGCGCGCCGGTGGCGTCCACCACCAGATGAAAGGGGCCCGTCACATGCTGGGCCAAAGCCTCCAGGCTGGCGGCATCGCGCAAGTCCCAGGGCAACGGCTGGCTTCGCGTAACAGCCACCACGTCGGCGCAGCGCGCATCCTCTTGCAGGGCCTGCACAAAGGCCTGCCCAATGGCACCAGAGGCGCCCAGGACCAGGGCGCGGTAACCGTCCCGCAGGCTGTGCATGCGGGCCATCAAAGGTTGCGCATCCAGTCCGCCGTCTGAAAAAACGATTCCTTCAGGCGTGCGCGCAAGACGGCATGCACCTGCACCTCGCCCATGGCCTGGTCCATGCAGGCCAGCCACTGGTCGCGCTCCTGGATGCCGATCTTGAAGGGCATGTGGCGCGCGCGCAGGCGCGGGTGGCCAAAGCGTTCGGTGTAGTGCTGCGGCCCGCCCATCCAGCCGCACAAAAACCAGTTGAGTTTTTCGCGTGCCGAAGCCAGGTCCGGGCCGTGTGCGGCACGCAACTCTTTGTAGCCGGGCTCCAGGTCCATCAGGTCGTAAAAGCGCTCTACCAGCGCGTGGATGGCAGGCTCGCCGCCGATCACGGCAAAGGCGCTGGCCTGCTGGTCTTGTTCGTCCACGTCGTCGCTCATGTTGCCGCCCTGCGCAAAGTTTCCACCACCGGGCGGCGCAGCACTTCGCGCAGGCTCCACCAGCCTGCGGCCAGCGCCAACACGGCGCCGCACACTGCACCCCAGATGGGCAGCCACAGGCTCACCGTCCATTCAAATTCAAACACATAGTGGGCCAGCGCCCAGCCCACCGCATTGGCCACCAACGCGGCCAGAAAACCGGCCAGCAGACCGACACCCGCGAGCTCAGCCCGCTGCACCTGGCGCAAGAGGCTGGCTTGCGCACCCACGGCGCGCATCACCGCGTATTCCTTGGCGCGCTCCTCGCGCGTGGCGCTCACGGAAGCAAACAGCACCACCAGACCGGCGGCCAGCGTGAAGCCAAACAAAAACTCCACCGCACGTATCACCTGGTCGAGCACGCGCTGCACCTGGTTGAGGGTGCTGCTCATGTCCACCTCGGTGACGTTGGGGAACTGGCGCACCAGGGTGTTGTCAAAACCTGCGGTGGCAGGCGCCTTGAAGGCCGTCATGAAGGTGCTGGGCACGTCGGCCAGCACGTCCACCGGGAACATGACGAAGAAGTTGGCGCGCATGGAGCTCCAGTCCACCTTGCGCAGCGAGGTGATGTGTGCCGTGGTCTGCACGCCGCCCATGTCGAACTCCAGTGCATCGCCGAGCTTGAGGCTCAGGGTCTTGGCAATGCCCTCCTCCACGCTGATGGCGCCCGCCTCTTCAGCCTTCCAGGCGCCTGCAATGATTTCGTTGTGCGGCGGCTGGGTGGCGCTGTGCGAGAGGTTGAACTCGCGGTCCACCAGGCGCTTGGCGCGCTCATCGGTGTAGTCCTCGGGGCTCACGGTGCGGCCGTTGATGGCAATCAGGCGGCCGCGGATCATGGGGTACCAGTCGTACTTCTCCACGCCGCCCTTGGCCAGTGCCGCGCGGAAGTCTTTGCCCTGCTCGGGCATGACGTTGATGACAAAGCGGTTGGGCGCATCGGGCGGCGTGGCACTGCGCCAGCTGCCAATCAGGTCGGTGCGCAAGAGCACCAGCAGCAAGAGCGCCAGCATGCCCACGGAGAGCGCGCTGACCTGCACCACGGCAAACACCGGCCGCGCGGCAATCTGGCGCGTGGCCAGCACCAGCCAGCGCGGCGCGGTCTGCTCGCTCACACTGGCGCGCAAGAGTTTCACGGCCAGCCAGCTCATGGCCGCAAACAGCAGCACCGCCCCGGCAAAGCCGCCCACGGCTATCAGGCCCAGCTTCAGGTCGCTGCTGGCCACCAGCAGCAGGGTGGCAAAACCGGCCACGCCCACGGCCAGCACGCTGAGGGAGGCGGGGCGCAGATTGCCCACATCGCGGCGCATCACGCGCAGCGGCGGCACCTGCGCCAGCTGCAGCACGGGCGGCAGGCCAAAGGCCAGCAAAAGCGTCAGGCCCATGCCCATACCCAGGGCCACCGGCCACAGACTGGAGGCAGGCAGCGAGGTGTTGAGCAGGCCTGCCATCAGGGCTACGAACAGGTAGTGAATACAAAAGCCCAGCAGCACCCCCAGGGCGCTGGAAAACACACCGACCAAGGCGAACTCCACCGTGTAACTTGAGGCAATGGCGCGCTGGCTCAGGCCCAGCACGCGCAGCATGGCGCAGTCGTCCAGGTGTTTGGCGGCAAAGGCGCGCGCGGCCAGCGCCACCGCCACGGCGCTCAGCAGCGCCGCCAACAGGGCCACCAGGCTGAGGAATTTGTTGGCACGGTCCAGTGTCTGGCTCATCTCGGGGCGGCCGGTTTGCAGCGACTCCACGCGCACGCCGCGCACCCCGCGCTCGGCCCGGTTGGCGCCGTCTTTCACCTCCTTGTCGGCCCAGGCCACGAAGGCCTTGACCGGCTCGTCGGCCCCGGCCACAGCGAGGCGGTAGTTCAGGCGGCTGGCGGGCTGGATCAGGCCGGTGGCGGCCACGTCGGCACTGTCCATCATCACGCGCGGCGAGAAGTTCATGAAGCCCGCGCCCCGGTCTGGCTCCAGTGCAATCACGCCGCCAATGGTGAAGCGGCGCTCGCCCAGCAGGAGAGCATCACCCTTGGTCAAGGCCAATGCTTCCAGCAGCGAGGGGTCGACCCAGACCTCGCCGGGCTGGGGCACACCACTGGCGGCCTCATCCTGGCCGGATATGCCCGTGGCAAGCATCAGCTTGCCGCGCAGCGGGTAACCCGGCTCCACCACTTTCAGCGCCACCAGCTTGGAGCCGCCGCCCTTGCTGTCTTCCGCACGCGCCATGGTGGGGAATCCCAGCGTGGTCACCATCGAGAGGCCCAAGCTGCGGGCCTTGGCGGTGAATACCTCGGGCGTGGGGTTGTCGCTGGCCACCACCGCGTCGCCGCCCAGCAACTGGCGCGCATCGCGCTGCAGGCCGCCTTGCAGCCGGTCGGCAAAAAAACCCACGGCCGACAGGGCGGCAACCGCCAGCGTCACGGCCACGATCAGCAGGCGCAAGTCGCCGCTGCGTACATCGCGCCACAGGCTTTGCCAGCCCAGGCTCCAAAAAGATTGCTTCATGGCCCTACCTTAGCGCATGAACGGGAGGCCAGAAGTGCGCTGGGGCTAAACCCCGGGTTTGCGATTTCGCAAACCTCGAATGGCGCCGCCCGCAAGACTGCAGGCAGTTCCATTTTGCAGATCACATCCTGATGTCCCTGCTGCCCCCTGCCCTTGCGCCGCATGCAGATCCGCCACAGCGCCTGGCCACACGGGCCCGCACGTGATCCGCCACTTTCTGCGCCCGCAGTTCCTCGGCTTTCTGGCCGTGGGCGCCAGCGCAGCTTTGCTGAACTGGCTGGCGCGCCTGATGCTGAGTCGCTGGTTGCCCTTTGCGTGGGCGGTGGCGCTGGCCTATGTGTTGGGCATGGCTGCGGCCTTTGCACTCAACAGCCGCTTTGTGTTCCCCACGTCGAACAAGCCGCGCCAGGCGCAGGCGCGCAGCTTTGTGCTGGTGAACCTGCTGTTCTTCCCCGCGGTCTGGCTGGCCTCGCTGGCCATCCAGCACTGGCTCGGGCATGTGGGCGTGGCCCACCACAGCGAAGAGCTGGCCCACGCGCTGGCGCTGGCCGTGCCCATGTTCGCCACCTTTTTGATCTACAAATTCCACACCTTTGGAGGCAAACCGTGAACAGCGAAACATTGTCCGAGCTGTACAAAATCCGCTTTCCGGCGCACCAACTGCGCCGCAAGAGCGCGATCTGGCAGGTGATTTGCCAGGGTTTTTTGCAGCGGTTCGTAAAGCCCGGTGACACCGTGGTGGATGTGGCCTGCGGCTACGGCGAGTTTTTGAAGCACATCGTGGCGCGGCAAAAGATTGCGGTGGACCTGAACCCCGAGGCCGCCCGTTTTCTGGGCCCCGAGGTGCAGTTCCACATGCGCCCGGCCACCGAGCTGGCCAGCGCCATCACCGGCGCGGCGGATGTGGTGTTCACCTCGAATTTTCTGGAGCACCTACCCGACAAGCGGGCGCTAGATGCCTTCTTGCGCCAGGTGTGGCTGGCGCTCAGGCCCGGCGGCAGCTACCTGGTGCTGGGGCCCAACCTGCGTTACCTGCCCGGCCACTACTGGGATTTTTACGACCACCATCTGGGGCTGACCCATTTGTCCTTGGGCGAGGCGCTGCGCTTGCAGGGTTTTGAAGTGGCCCTGTGCATAGACCGCTTTCTGCCCTTCACCACCCAAGGCGCCCTGCCCACGCATCCCCGGCTGGTGTGGCTGTATCTCAAGGCACCCTGGGTCTGGCGGTGGCTGGGCAAGCAGTTTTTTGTCGTGGCGCGCAAGCCGCTGTGAAGGGCGGGTGCCTTCAATGCAGGCGCACGCCTTGCCGCAGCAGTTCGGCCTGCACGTCGGCCATGTCCACGCTGGCAGTGGTCACATCCTTCTGAATCGACACCGCCGCCGCCACACCCGCGCCCTGGCCCGTCACGGTGCAGGCCATCATGTTGCGCATGGCGGCGTGCGAGACCATGTCACCGGCCACGCAGCGCCCGGCCACCAGCAGGTTGTCCACCTCCAGCGGCACCATGCAGCCATAGGGCACCTCGAAGTAGCGGCCGGTGCTGGGCAGAATCAGCACTGCATAGCCGTCGATGAACTCGGGGAAGATGCCCACCGAATCTTCAAACTTGGCCTGGTTGCGCACATCGTCGCCGGTGAGGTTGGTGCGGCCGATGATCTTGCGTGAATCGCGCACGCCCAGCGTCATGGCGTAGTTGCGCAGCTTGGCTTGCTCGAACCCTGGCACCACCGCCTTGAGCGCAGTGAGGGCCTGCAGTGCCTCGCCCCGGCCCTGCATTTCGGCGCGCGTGAGGTCCAGCACGTCGGTGGGGTCAAAGCCGTACATGTGCACCAGGTTGAGGTTGTTGGCCTCCCCGGCTTCGGTCAGCGAGGACCAGGAGCCGCCCAGGTTGGTGCTGTCCTGCGGGATCACGCCCAGGGCGCGCGCCTGGTCGAATTCCTTGTCCAGGTAGGGGCTGCGCAGGGCCTCTTCCTTGCCAGTGGTCTGCTGCTGCCAGGTGCGGCTCCAGTCAGCATAGGTGGCGGGCTGGGCCTCGGTGTATTGCAGAAAGCGCTCCTTGTCGACACCCGAGGCGTTGAACACCGTCGTCATGCCCAGCATCTTGTCCTTGGGCGTCTTGCGGTAACTGGCACCGGCCAGGTGGGCGATGTCGGCGTCGCCCGTGCAGTCGATGATGCGCTGCGCCAGCACCACCTGGCGGCCCGATTTGCTCTCGGTGACGATGCCTTTGAGTCGACTGCTGCCTTCCTCAAAAATCACATCCACCGCATAGCAGTGCAGGATGGGGCGTATGCCGGACTCGCGCACCAGGTGGTCGGCCACCAGCTTGAAAAAGTCGGCGTCCAGGCACTCGCTGTCGTTGTAGGGCCACTTCACCGTGCCGCCCATGGCTGCGGCGCGGCGCTCCATCTCGATGCCAATGCCTTCGGACTCGATGGTGCCCTCATAGCGGTACCAGGCCAGGGTCTCCATGCCCACGGTGGTGATGGCGCCGCCAAAGCAGCCAAAGCGCTCCAGCAGCACCACGTCGGCTCCGGCGCGCCGGGCTGCCAATGCGGCCGACAAGCCAGCCGGGCCTGCCCCCACCACCAGCACCTCGCAGGTGGCCAGGATGGGAAGGGCCTTGGGCGCTTCGATGTAGACGCCTCGCGCGGCGTCCATTTCACCGGGCGCAGGTGGCGTGTGTTGCAACACCTCGCCCTCGCTGGTGTTGTGGCGCACAAAGGTCTGGCGCTGGCCAGACCAGCGGCTGAGCATGCGGGCCACGCGGGCGGGGAACTTGTCTACGGGCTTGTCGTCTTGCACGGCGCTCCTTACACTGAGGCGCCTAGTGTCCCGCATCTGCGGGCCTTCTGCCCGCCCCTGGCTACGGATATTTTTTGACTTCCACAAAGGACTTGAGCTGCGCCACGCCGTCTACAGAACGGATGGCTTCCATGGCCTTGCGGTGTTCCTCCGCAGACTGTGCACGGCCTATCAGGTAGACGGTGTTGCGCACCGAGCGCCAGCGCAAGTTCACCGAGGACACATCGCGGGTCGCCAGCAACTGGCCGGTGATTTTGGTCTCTATCCAGTAGTCGTTGGCGAAGCGCTCCAGGCCTTCTTTCTTGCCAGCGTCCCGCTTGGCGACCGAGGCCCGTCTGCGCGCCAGCTCTTCAGCAGAAACGATCTGGATTTCGTCGTAGACCTTGAGGACGCGCTTGTCTGCGCGCACGGTGTGCACCACCTCGGCGCGGGTTTTGGCATCGGCCACGGTGCCGGTCAACATCACGCGCTGCTCCCAGACGTCGATGTTGACGTCCATGGCCAGACCGGCGTCCTTTTGGGCCAGCGCAGAAAACAGGCTGGTGCCGATTTGGGCATCGGTAAAGAAGTCGCTGCTCTGGCGGTTTTCAGCGGCTCTTTTGGCACCTTCGGAAAGCACCGTGGTGCAGCCGCTGGCGCCCAGCAACAGGGCCAGGGCGGCCAGCTGGCACAGTGAGGCCAGCAACCACGTGGTCCGAGGCTGCCACGCCATGCGTGCGGGCCTATTGGTTCTTCTTGGCGATTTCGTTGCCAATGTAGCCGCCGCCTACGGCGCCAATGATGGTAGCCAGGGTCTTGCCGTCGCCACTGCCCACCTGGTTACCCAGCACACCACCGACGACCGCACCCACGCCAATGCCCACAGGGCTGTTTTGCGGCGCCTTGTGGGCCACCGGTGCGGGCTGTGCGGGGGCGGTCTGGGCAGGCGCATTAGCCACCTGCACAGGCGCATTGCCCGCCACTGTGGTGCCTTGCACCTTGTGGGCGGCAGGCTTGGCCTGCTGCGTCTTGGGCAAGGGGGCGCCGCTTTCCCAGGTGTCTGCGCTGCGCGCTTCGGGCGCGGCCAGCGACTGGGCCTGCAGGGCATCGCGGTTGTCGTGGGCGCTGCCGAATGAACTGGGCAAGAGGCCGGTGATGGCGGCAATGCCCAGCAGGCTGAACAGGGTGACCGCTGCGGCCGCCACGGCGACCAGGGGGTGAATGCGTTTGGTGTGTGCAGCAAGGCTCATGGAAGGCTCCCTCAATTGGATGTGTTGCCCGCAGTATCGCCAGCGCCGCGCCGCCCGGGCGCACCCAAGTGGTGAGCAAACTGTATCGGATGTAAGTGTGCGTAAGCACCGCTGCACCGGCAGCCCGCTGTGTTAGCGGCCGCCCGGGCCACAAAATTCTGATCTTTTTTTCTTGTATCCAAACAGGGCGGCCAACTGTAAACTGGTTGTCACGGACTTGACTTCTTTCAACGCCACACTGCGCTGGCAACTTCATAGGAACCGTTATGCACGTAAATAAATTGACTGCTTTGGCACTTGCCACCCTGGCCGTTTGCAGCGCACAGAGCGCCTCGGCCCAATCTGCCCAGCTCGTCGCTGCAGCCAAGGCCGAAGGCCAGCTCACGGTGATCGCGCTGGCGCGCAGCTGGTGCGGCTACGGCCCCATCATTGACGCCTTCAAGGCCAAGTACGGCATCAAGGTCAACGAACTCAATCCCGATGCAGGTTCCGGCGACGAAATCGAAGCCATCAAGGCGAATAAAGACAACAAGGGCCCGCAGGCCCCCGACACCATCGACGTGGGCCTGTCCTTCGGCCCCAGCGCCAAGGCCGCTGGCCTGCTGCAGCCCTACAAGGTGTCGACCTGGGCCAGCATCCCCGACAGCGCCAAAGACCCCGAGGGTTATTGGGTGGGTGACTACTACGGCGTGCTGGCCTTCCAGGTCAACTCCGATATGGTCAAGCCCCCGCAAGACTGGGCCGATCTGCAAAAGCCGGAATACAAGAATGCCGTGGCCCTGGCCGGTGACCCGCGCGCTTCCAACCAGGCCATCCAGGGCGTGTATGCCGCAGGCCTGAGCATGGCCGGTGGTGATACGTCCAAGGCGGCCGCTGCGGGCCTGAAGTTCTTTGCCGACCTGAACAAGGCGACCAACTTCGTGCCGGTGATCGGCAAGGCCGCGTCGCTCGCCCAAGGCACCACGCCCATCATCATCAGCTGGGACTACAACGCCCTGGCCGACCGCGACAAGCTCGCAGGCAACCCCAAGGTCGAAGTGGTAGTGCCCAAGACGGGCGTGGTGGCCGGTGTGTATGTGCAGGCCATCAGCGCCTATGCACCCCACCCCAATGCCGCCAAGCTGTGGATGGAATACCTGTATTCCGACGAAGGCCAGCAAGGCCTGCTCAATGGCTACTGCCACCCTATCCGCTTCAACGACATGGTGGCCAAGAACAAGTTCACCAAGGCCTCGCTGGACAAGCTGCCACCGGCCGCTGGCTATGCCAAGGCCCTGTTCCCCACGCTGGAGCAGCAAGGTGCCGCCAAGGAAGTCATCACCAAGCAGTGGGATGCCGTGGTGGGCGCAGCGGTCAAGTAATTTGACCCGCTGACCGATCCGTCGGGCATGGCTCTTGCAGCCATGCCCGATTTTGTTTGTGTGACCTTGATGGCACTCTGGTGCCAGCTTTGCGAGACCTTCCGTGACCGCTCCATCCCTGACCCAGGCGCCGGCCGCTGGCCCCAAACCGCTCAATCTGAACTGGCTGGGCGTGCTGCCGTTTTTGCTGTTCGCCCTGATGTTCATGCTGCTGCCCACGGCCTATCTGATGGTGGGCGCCTTCCAGGACGCTGAAGGCCACTTCACCCTGAACAACCTGGCCGGCCTGCTGGAGCCCCATGTGCTCAGCGCCTACTGGATCAGCTTCAAGATCAGCATCGCCTCGTCGGCCATAGGTGGGGCACTGGGCTGCCTGCTGGCCTGGGCTGCGGTGCTGGGCAAATTGCCGGGCTGGATACGCCCCACGCTGATGACCTTCTCGGGTGTGGCCTCGAACTTTGCCGGTGTGCCACTGGCCTTTGCCTTTCTGGCCACGCTGGGGCGCATGGGGCTGGTGACCATCTTGCTGCGTACGTATCTGGATTTCAATATCTATTCCACCGGCTTTTCCATCCTGAGCTTCACCGGCCTGACGCTGACCTATTTGTATTTCCAGATCCCGCTGATGGTGCTGATCATCACGCCCGCCCTCGAAGGACTGAAGAAAGAATGGCGCGAGGCCTGTGACTGCCTGGGCGGCAGCACCCTGCAGTACTGGCGCTATATCGCCATGCCAGTGCTGTGGCCCAGCATACTGGGCGCCATACTGCTGCTATTTGCCAATGCCTTTGGCGCAGTGGCCACGGCCTATGCGCTCACCGGCAGTTCGCTCAACATCGTGCCCATCTTGCTGTATGCGCAGATACGCGGCGACGTGCTGCACAACCCCAACTTGGGCTACGCCATGGCACTGGGCATGATCGTCATCACCGGCCTGGCCAATGCGGGCTACATGGTGTTGCGTAGCAAGACCGACCGGAGGAGCGCATGAGCACCGCCATCACATCAGCCAAAGAATCCCGCCTGGGCGCCTGGATTGCCATGGCAGTGGGCAGCCTGTATTTTTTGCTGCCACTGATTGCCACTTTTGAATTCAGTCTGCGCATGAAGCGCGGCGAGTACAGCTTCGAGGCCTACAAGGTGGTGTTTGGCGACCCGCAATTCCAGGCCACCTTTGGCTATTCCATCGTGATGGCCATCGCCACCATTGTGGTGGGCGTGCTGCTGGTGGTGCCCACGGCGTACTGGGTGCATTTGCGCATGCCCAAACTGCGCCCGCTGGTGGAATTCATCACGCTCTTGCCACTGGTGATTCCGGCCATCGTCATCGTGTTTGGCTACCTGCGCATGTACAACAGCAGCTCCGTCATCCCGCTCACCGGCAGCGAGCATGCCACCGACTTTTTGCTGGTGTGCAGCTATGTGACGCTGTCGCTGCCATACATGTACCGCTCGGTGGATACGGGCCTGCGCACCATCGATGTACGCACGCTGACCGAGGCTGCCGAGGTGCTGGGAGCCAATCGCGCCACCATCCTGCTGCGGGTGATTTTTCCGAACATCAGCTCGGCGATTTTGTCGGGCGCCTTTTTGACCTTTGCGGTGGTGATTGGCGAGTTCACCATGGCCAGCCTGCTGGACCGCCCGGCCTTTGGCCCCTACCTGCAGCTCATTGGCGCCAACCGGGCCTATGAACCCTCTGCCCTGGCGGTCATCGCCTTCATCGTGACCTGGGCCTCCATGGGCCTGATCAATGTGTTTGGACGCAACAAGCACAGCCGGCCCACCCGCTAATCCACGCACAGCCCCAACATTCAGCAAGAGATTCACGCCATGGCATTCCTGGAAATTTCCAACATTCAAAAGCGTTTTGGCAGCCAGACTGCGGTGCACGACTTCTCCATCTCTGTCGAGCGGGGCGAGTTCATCACCTTCCTGGGGCCGTCGGGCTGCGGCAAGACCACCATCCTGCGCATGCTGGCGGGCTTCGAGGCGCCATCGGTGGGCAGCATCGTGTTTGACGGCAAAGACGTGACGCATGTGCCCACCAACCAGCGCAATGTGGGCATGGTGTTCCAGTCCTACGCGCTGTTCCCCAACATGACGGTGGCGGAGAACATCGGCTTTGGCCTGAAGGTGGCCGGTGCCAGCAAAGACGAGACCGATGCGCGCGTGCGCGAAATGCTCCAGCTCATCAAGCTCGACGCGCTGGCCGAACGCTACCCCTGGCAGATGTCGGGCGGCCAGCAGCAGCGCGTGGCACTGGCGCGCGCCCTGGCCAACCGGCCCAAGGTGCTGTTGCTCGACGAGCCGCTCTCAGCCTTGGACGCGAAAATCCGCATCTCGCTGCGCGAAGAAATCCGCGAGTTGCAGCGCGAGCTCAACATCACCACCGTGTTTGTCACGCACGACCAGGAGGAGGCCCTGTCCATCTCCGACCGCATCGTGGTCTTGAACGAAGGCCGGGTGGAGCAGACCGGCACGCCGTCGGCCATCTACAACTTTCCGCGCACGCGTTTTGTGGCCTCTTTCATCGGCACGCTGAACCAACTGACGGGCGAAGTGGTGGACACTGTCAAGGGCGAGATTCGCGTTGGCACGCAGGTGCTGGTCACCAGCAACCCGCTGGATGATCTGAAGGATGGCCAGAAGTGCACGCTGGCCATCCGGCCCGAGGCCATCACCCTGAACGCGCCTGGCACCGGAAATGGAATCGGCAAAAACACCGTGCAAACCGTGGTGGACGATGTGAGCTTTCTGGGCTCCATTGTGCGCATGCGCACGCACCTGGGCGCCCAAGCGCTGTCCATGGATGTGTTCAACGACCCGAACCAGAAGCTGCCGGTGCGCGGCGACACCGTGTCGCTGAGCTTTGCCTTTGAAAACCTGCTGGTGCTGACCTAGTCTTTTGGCCGCCTGCCCGTCAAGCAATTGGAGACCCGCATGCAAATGACAAAACGCTTGGGCTATGCCGTACTGCTGTCTTGCAGCCTTCTGGGGCAGGGCTTTGCAGAGGAGGCTGCGCCAGCGCAAGCCGCAGCACTTTCGGCCACGGCGCTGGTACCCTTCGCCTCCGACGAAGGTTTGGCCCGCCTGGCCCGCTCCACGGCCCGGGCCGACTTTCCCGCCCTGGCCAACCAGTTTGAGGCGCAGTCCAACGCGGCCTTTTGCGGCCCCACCACGGCGGCCATTGTGCTCAACACCATCCGCGCCAAAAGCCCGGAGCTGCCGCGTGACCGCACGCGCCTGAGCACGCAGGACCTGCAGTACGTGCCGGGCGGTTTTGACCTGACGGTGCCGCGCTACACCCAGGAAAACGTCATCTCCAAGGGCCGGAAGACGCGCGCCCAAGTGCTGGGCGAGCCGGTGCTGGTGAACGGAAAACCGATCAACGACTTTGGCTACCAGACGCGCCAGCTTGATGAAATGCTGCGCGCCAACGGAGTGAGTACACAACTGGTGATCGTGGACGACGCCAAGCCCGAGGCCGAGATCCGCGCCGACCTGGTTCAAAGCCTGGCCGACCACGACCGCTACGCCATCGTCACCTACAAGCGCTCTGCCGTGGGCCAGACAGGTGGCGGCCACATCTCCCCCTTGGGCGCTTTTGACGCGGCCTCAGACTCGTTTCTGGTGCTGGACGTGAACCCGGCCAGCGCCGGCTGGGTCTGGATGCCCGCTGCCCTGCTGATCAAAGGCATGCGCACCTTTGACACGGTGGAAAACCGCGGCTACATCCTGCTGCGCGCGCCATGAACTGGCAGTGCCTGCGCTTTGAACAGCTCACGGGCGAACAGCTGTACGCCGTGCTGGCCGCGCGCCAGCAGGTGTTTGTGTTGGAGCAACAGTGCCTGTACCAGGACATGGACGGCCTGGACCCGGCGGCCCACCACCTGCTGGGCTGGAGTGATGGCGCCGAGGCGCCGCAGTTGGTGGCCTATCTGCGTATCCTGGCGCCCGGTGTGAAGTTTGCCGAGGCCTCCTTGGGCCGCGTGCTGACCACAGCCGTGGGCCGTGGCACAGGTGCCGGGCGTGAACTGCTCGTGCGCGGCATTGCCGAGGCACAAGTGCTGTACCCGGGCCAGCGCCTGCGCATAGGCGCCCAGCTCTACCTGGAAAAGTTCTACGCCAGCTTCGGCTTTGTCACCGTGTCGGTGCCGTATGACGAGGATGGCATCGCGCACATTGACATGCTGCGCTGAACCGCAGACCTGAGGCCTCAGGCCGCTGCGCGCAGGGGCGACCCGGCCAACTCCGGTTGCAACTGCAGCCGCTCGGCCCCACTAAAGCAGACAAAGCGCTTGTTGGTGGCCCGGCCAATGGCACACAGGCCCAGGCGCTGGGCCACGGCGTGGCCCATTTGGGTCATGCCACTGCGCGAGATGACCACGGCAATGCCCATTTGGGCAGCCTTGACCACCATCTCGCTGGTGAGTCGCCCCGTCGTATAGAACACCTTGCCCTCGGGCTTGACCTGGTTCAGGGCCATCCAGCCCGCAATGGTGTCGATGGCGTTGTGGCGACCCACGTCTTCCACAAACAACAGCATTTCTTCTCCGGCAAACAGTGCACAGCCGTGCACCGAACCGGCCGTTTTGTAAACGCTTTGCTGTAGGCGGATGGCGTTGACTGCTGAATACAGCTCGGCCTGCGTGATGCGGGTGTCGGGCAGTTTCAGCTGGTCCACACCCGTCATCATGTCGCCAAACACGCTGCCCTGGCCGCAGCCGGTGGTGACCACGCGGCGGGCGGTTTTTTGTTCCAGGTCGGCAATGCCGCTGCGCGTTTTGACGGCGGCCGCGCCCACTTCCCAGTCCACGGTAATGGACTCGATGTCGGCAAAGCCGCTCACCAAGCGCTGATTGAGCAGATAGCCCAGGACCAGCCACTCCGGGTGCGCGCCCAGGGTCATGACGGTGATGAGTTCGCGCTTGTCTACATAGACGGTGAGCGCGCGCTCGGACGGAATGGCCAGCTCGTAGGTCTCACCGAACTCATTGACCACCTGCACCAGGTGCGTCAAGGCGGCACTGGCATGCGTCAGGTACAGCGGTTGATTGGTGGCATCCAACATGGAGGTGTTCTCAGTGGCACTGGGCTCATTCATGCAGCTTACGCCGTTTCAGCTGCGTCTGCCGCCAGCGCCGCCGTACCGTAACCCGCTACAAAGGTGGGCACGCCGCCGCGGCGAATGGCCACGGCGCAGTACTTGAACTCGGGGATCTTGCCGACCGGGTCCAGCGCCGCGTTGGTCATCAGATTGGCTGCGGCCTCGTAGTAGGCAAAGGGGATGAAGACGGCGCCGCGTGGCGTGCCGTCATCGCGGCGCACGTGGATGGCGACCTCGCCCCGGCGCGACTGCACCGTGACCACATCGCCGGCTTCCAGCCCCAAGGCGACCAGGTCGGCTCCGCACAGCGAGGCCGTGGCCATGGGTTCAATGGCATCCAGCACCACGGCGCGGCGCGTCATGCTGCCGGTGTGCCAATGCTCCAGCTGGCGCCCGGTGATCAGGACAAAGGGGAAGTCGGCATCAGGGCGCTCATTGGCGGGGATGATGTCGGCAGGCACCAAATTCACGCGTCCGTCGACCGTGTCGAACTTGTCAATGAACACCGTGGGCGCGCCCGGGTCTTCCGCGCTCAGGCACGGATAGGTCACGCTGGACTCGCGCTGCAGGCGCTCCCAGGTGATGCCGGAGATGGCGGCATGCATGGCCTGGCGCATCTCGTCGTACACCTCGGCGACACCGTCAAACTCGCCCTGGTAATTCCAGTTCAAACCCATGCGGGTAGCGATCTGCTGGATGATCCAGAGGTCCGGCTTGGCCTGTCCCGGTGGGTCGATGGCCTGCTTGCCCAGCTGCACCATGCGGTCGGTGTTGCTGACGGTGCCGTTCTTCTCCGGCCAGGCGGTGGCGGGCAGTACCACATCGGCCAGCCAGGCGGTTTCGGTCATGAAGATGTCTTGCACCACCATGTGCTCCAGACTGGCCAGCGCGTGGCGCGCATGGTTCAGGTCGGGGTCGCTCATGGCCGGGTTCTCACCCATGATGTACATGCCGCGGATCTTGTGCGGGTCACTGTCCGGGGCCAGCGCCTTGTGCATGATTTCCACCACGGTGTAGCCGGGCTGGTCGTCCAGTTTCATGTCCCAAAATTTCTCGAACCAGGCATGCGCGCTCTTGTTGGTCACGCGCTGGTAATTGGGGAACATCATGGGAATCAGGCCCGCGTCGGACGCGCCCTGCACATTGTTCTGGCCGCGCAAGGGGTGCAGGCCGGAGCCGGGTTTGCCGATCTGGCCGGTGACGGTGACGAGCGCAATCAGGCAGCGCGCGTTGTCGGTGCCATGCACGTGCTGGCTGATGCCCATGCCCCACAGAATCATGGCGCTCTTGGCCTTGGCAAAGGCGCGCGCCACTTCGCGCAGGGTTTGCGCCGGAATGCCGCAGATGGGCTCCATGGCCTCGGGGCTGTAGCCCTTGACGTTTTCGCGCAGCGCCTCGTAGTTGTTGGCGCGCTTGGCTATGAAATCCTGGTCGGCCAAGCCCTCTTCAATCACCACGTGGATCAGGGCATTGAGCATGGCCACATCGGTGTCGGGCTTGAACTGCAGGGTGCGCCAAGCGTGTTTGCCGATGTCGGTGATGCGCGGGTCGGCCAGCACGATCTTGGCACCCAGCTTGGCCGCGTTCTTCATCCAGGTGGCGGCCACGGGATGGTTGGCCGTGGGGTTGGAGCCGATGACAAAGATCATCTCCGAGTGCGACACGTCGTTGACCTGGTTGCTCACCGCACCCGAACCCACGCCTTCGAGCAAGGCGGCCACGCTGGAGGCATGGCACAGGCGCGTGCAGTGGTCGACGTTGTTACTGCCAAAGCCGGTGCGCACCAGCTTCTGGAACAGATAGGCCTCTTCGTTGCTGCCCTTGGCCGAGCCGAAGCCAGCCAGCGATTTCTTGCCGTGGGTGTCACGCAGGTTTTTCAGGCTGCCAGCCGAATAAGACAAAGCCTCTTCCCAGGTGGCTTCGCGGAACACGTCCGACCAGTCAGCCGTGTCGCGGTTCAGGTTTTGCAGCAGAGCCGGGTCTTTGGAGACGCCCGCTTTGCGGATCAGCGGCACGATCAGGCGTTGCGGGCTGGCGGCATAGTCAAAGCCGAAGCGACCTTTCACGCACAGGCGGTTGTGGTTGGCCGGGCCGTCGCGGCCATCGACACTGATGATCTTGTTGTCTTTGACGTTGTAGGTCAGCAGGCAACCCACACCGCAGAAGGGGCAGACCGAGTCCACCTTTTTGTCCACCAGTTGCGAGCCCACTTGCGTCTTGGGCATGAGGGCGCCTGTCGGGCAGGCCTGCACGCATTCGCCGCAGGCCACGCAGGTGCTGTCGCCCATGGGGTCGTTCAGGTCGAACACGATTTCGCTGTGCGAGCCACGCAGGGCGTAGCCGATGACATCGTTGACCTGCTCTTCGCGGCAGGCGCGCACGCAGCGGTTGCACTGGATGCAGGCATCCAGGTTCACGGCCATGGCCGGGTGCGAGTAATCGCTCTTGGGTTGCTCGCGGCGCAGGGCCTTGAGTTCGGGGCGCACTGCAACGTCCATGCGCGCGGCCCAGTCGCTCAGTTCGCCGTGCTGTTGGCTGGCAGCGGCTTGGTCGCCAGAGGCGTCATTCCACTTGTAGCCGGTGTCCGGCATGTCGGAGAGCAGCATCTCCAGCACCATCTTCTGGCTCTTTATGGCACGCGGACTGTTGGCCAATGCCTCCATGCCAGCAGTAGCCGTGCGGCAGCAACTCGGAGCCAATGTGCGCTCGCCCTTGATCTCCACCACGCAGGCGCGGCAGTTGCCGTCGGCACGCAGACCGTCCTTGTAGCAGAGGTGGGGGATGTCGATGCCGTGGCGCTTGGCGGCCTTCAGAATCGTCTCGCCTTCAAAGGCGTGGATGGTCTTCTGGTCGAGTGTGAAGGAGACCGTTGCGGGGGTCACTTCATTGAGCTTGGTGGGGGCGTTCATGCTGCTGCTCCTGCGCTATTCACTGCGGCATTGACTTCATGCGCAAAATATTTCACCACGCAGCGCACCGGGTTGGGCGCTGCCTGACCGAGGCCGCAAATCGAGGCGTCGGTCATGACCTGGTTCAGGTCTTCCAAGGTGTCGGTGTCCCACACTTTGGCTTCCATCAGCGTGGCCGCCTTGGCAGTGCCGACGCGGCAGGGTGTGCACTGGCCGCAGCTCTCGTGGGCAAAAAAGCGCATCATGTTGAGCGCCGCGTCGCGGGCCGAGTCGTGCTGGCTGAGCACAATCACAGCGGCAGAGCCAATAAAGCCGCCGTGCGGCTGGATGGTGTCAAAGTCCAGCGGCACATCGGCCAGGCTTTCGGGGAATATGCCGCCCGAGGCGCCGCCGGGCAAATAGGCATACAGGCTGTGTCCGTCCTGCATGCCGCCGCAGTACTCCGTAATCAACTCGCGCACGGTGATGCCGGCCGGGGCCAGCTTGACGCCAGGGAATTTCACCCGGCCGCTCACGCTGAAAGAACGCAGGCCCTTGCGGCCATTGCGGCCAAAGCTGCTGAACCAGCCAGCGCCCTTTTCCACAATGTCGCGCACCCAGTACAAGGTCTCGAAATTGTGCTCCAGCGTGGGCCGGCCAAACAGGCCAACCTGGGCAATATAGGGCGGGCGCATGCGCGGCTCGCCGCGCTTGCCCTCAATGCTCTCAATCATGGCGGACTCTTCGCCGCAGATGTAGGCGCCAGCGCCACGGCGCAATTCAATGTGCGGCAAGGGACACGGCGGGTTGGCCTGCAACTTCGCCAGCTCTGCTGCCAGAATGGCGCGGCAACCGTGGTACTCGTCACGCAAATAGATGTAGCAGCTCTGGATGCCCACCACCTGGGCAGCAACCAGCAGACCTTCGAGAAAACGGTGCGGGTCGCGCTCCAGATACGTGCGGTCCTTGAAGGTGCCGGGCTCGCCCTCGTCAATGTTCACCGCCATCAGCTTGGGCGCGGGTTGGTCGCGCACAATGCGCCATTTGCGCCCGGCGGGGAAGCCTGCGCCACCCAGGCCGCGCAGGCCGGAATCTTCCATGGCCTTGACCACGGCTTCGGCGTCCTGCTGGCCGTTGGACAGGCTGGCCGCCAGGGCGTAACCGCCCTGCGCACGGTAGGCGTCATAGCCGGTGCAGTCCGGCGCCACCGCAATCGCGTCGGGCTCGGGGGAGACGCTGTGTTCGGCCAGTGCAGACGCGACAAACACGCCATCCATGCGCGCTGCGGGATGGCCTGTACGCGCGGCAGTGACTACAGCAGCCACCGACTCCGGCGTTGCCACAGGCACAGGAAATTGGTGCACCACCGCCACGGGCGCTTGTTCACAGCGACCCAGACAGGGTGCGGGAATTACGCGCACATCGGCGCTGCCCAAAATGGCAGGCAGCCGCGTGAGCAGGTCTTGCGCGCCGGCCAGTTCACAGCTCAGGCCATCGCACACGCGCACCGTCAGGCCGGGTGCTGCGGCATCGCCCTTCACCACCTCGAAGTGGTGGTAGAAGGTGGCCACCTCGTACACCTCGGCCATGGGGATGTTCATCTCGCGGGCCAGGGCCACCAGGTGCCGGTCATGCAGGCAGCGGTAAGCATCATTCAACACGTGCAGGTGCTCGATCAACAGGTCGCGCCGGTGCGGTGCGGCCCCGATCAGGGCGCGCACCTCGGCAAGCGACACATCATCCGGCTGCCGCCCCTTGAGCTTGGATTTGCGACGGATACGCTCGCGCATATCGTCCACCGTGCCCAGGGACACGGACTTGATTTCAGGGGCTGCAGAAGAACGCATGAAACTCCACCTGCGGTTTAGCCGGACTGTGCCGTCTAAACACGCTTGAATAATAGATAAAAATCAGACAAAAAACTTGGCCACGCTCAGCATGGTGCGATACACGCCCCAAGCCAAGGGCAGGCCGACAGCCAACCAGGCCAGGACGACCACGATGGGACTGACAGCGTCCGTGTTGCCGCCACTGTGATGGACTTCCGATGCGGCCGCCTTTTCGTGCGCCAGACGCTTCTCCTGGGCCAGTTCAGCGTCGGTCATGAACCATTTGCTATCCAGGGGCCGGATCAACAAATTGCAAATCAGACCGACCACCAGCATGCCCACCAGGATGTACATGGTCTGGTTGTAGACCTGCTCGCGCGGGATGCCCAGGCCCAGCTGGTACTCACGCATGTAGTTCACCACCACCGGGCCGATAATGCCGGCCGTGGCCCAGGCAGTCAGCAGACGGCCATGGATGGCACCCACCATCTGGGTGCCAAACAAGTCGGCCAGGTAGGCAGGCACCGTAGCAAAAGCGCCGCCATACATGCTCAAAATGATGCAGAAGGCTGCCACAAACAACAACTTGGAGCCCACTGCCGCGCTTCCGGGAACACTGAAATACAGCACCCCGCCGAGCAGGAAAAATATCGAGTAGGTGACCTTGCGGCCCAGTTTGTCTGAAATGGTTGCCCAGAAAAAGCGGCCACCGATATTGAACAGGCTCAGGAGCGCAGTAAAGCCAGCGGCAACGCCCGCTATGGCCGCCAGTTGGGCCTTGTCGAGTTCACCAAACTTTTGCGTCACGCCGATGAGGGTGCCGCCAAACACTTCCTGCAACATGGGTGAGGCCATGCCGATCACGCCAATACCGGCACTCACGTTCATGGTCAGCACCATCCACAACAGCCAGAATTGTGGGATGCCCCACACCTTGCTGACGTGAACATGGTTCTGGGTGATCATGGCGTTGTTGACCTGGCTGGGCTTGGGCG
Organism: Comamonadaceae bacterium; assembly: GCA_947374485.1. Taxonomy (GTDB): domain Bacteria; phylum Pseudomonadota; class Gammaproteobacteria; order Burkholderiales; family Burkholderiaceae_C; genus Allorhodoferax. The sequence goes on from CANCCF010000033.1 coordinate 27,219, forward strand.
TCCAGCCTGCGGGCTTCCAGCCGGTTTCAGGGATGCGGTAGCCGAATGCGCCCGACACCATGAACACAATGTAGATCACGCCCATGACGGCCAGGGTCGGAGCCACGCCCACATTGGTAGCAGTGGCAAAGTACTTCATCAGGTCGGCCGCCAGGGGCGAACCGATCATGGCGCCGCCACCGAAACCCATGATGGCCATGCCCGCGGCCATACCGCGGTGATCCGGGAACCATTTCATCAGCGTAGAGACCGGGGAGATGTACCCCAGGCCCAGGCCAATGCCGCCAATGATGCCGGAGCCCAACACCATCAGCCAGAACTGGTGCAGGTACACACCCAGGGCAGACAGCAGCATGCCGCCACCCCAGCACAGCGCGGCAATGACCCCGACCTTGCGCGGGCCCACGCGCTCAAGCCAACCACCCCAAACCGAGGCAGAAATGCCCAGCAAGACGAAGAACAGCGTGTACATCCATCCCAGGGTAGAAATTTGCCAGTCGCAGCTGGTGGTAAAGAGTTGGCCGAAAAAGCCCACATCCGGGCCGCACTTGATGGCTTCCTTGATGCCCAGCGCCCGGCTCAGCGGCAGCCAGAACACGGAAAAGCCGTACGCCATGCCAATGCACAGGTGAATGGCCAGGGCGGCCGGGGGTACCAGCCAGCGGTTGAAGCCGGGGCCGGCAATGATGCGTTCTTTGTCCAGCAATCCTGGGGATGCAGTTGTCATGGTGTCTCCTACGATTTATGTTCTCTGGTCGAATGCCACCGCGACATTTCCTGATGTGTATGCGGCGCAGGCGGAGTATGTGGCCTTGAAGACACGCGCGTCCAATTGAATCGCTGCATGGTTTGATTCAGTGCTTGAATGACGCAGTGCGGCAAATGGCACTATGAGCAACAGGAACAGGCGAGTCAGGCCGCCAACAAGCCGCTGTGCGCCGCTGCATGGCGCAGCCAGGCGCCGTCTTGCGCCAGCACCAGACCCGCTTCCAGCGCGCGCGAGGGTCGGGCCTGGGCGTGGGAAATAAAGCTGATGCGGGTTTTGATTTCGGGCCCGACCAGCGGGGCCGCTTCGAGCTCGCGGTAGTTGCGCACCGTGTCCACCAGGGCACCTGGCAGCACGCTGCAGACATTGCCATCGACCACGCTAAGCATCATGGTCATGATGGAATTGGTTTCCATGGCCGGTATCACGCGCTCCCCTGCGGTGGTGAAGGCGGCATCCACAATCGTGCGGTTGTGCATGTCGGGGGTGAGCAGGCACAGGGGCAGCGCTGCGGCTTCCTTCCAGCTCATGCTCCTGGTGATTTGCAGGCCCCGGGCCTGGGGCTGGCGGGCCTGGCGCAGCAGAAAATAATGCTCGGTGTACTGCGGCCAGACCTGCAGGCGGCGCTCCTGCACGCGCATGCGCTCGCCGTAGCCCAGCGCCAGGTCCAGCGTCAGGTCTTCCAGGCCGCGCTCGAGGTCGGATGAACTCAGCGACAGCACCACCGGCTGGATACCGCCATGGCGGGCCTGCAGCATGGCGGCAAAGCGCGCCGCAATGGGCACCGCCGTCGGCACCGCGCCTATGCGCAGCGGACCGCGTGGCACCAGGGTTTCGCTTTGCAGTTCCTGCTGCAGGTTGGCGTGCTCATGCAGCATCAGCTTGGCTGAAGCCAGCACCCGCTCACCTTGCGGTGTGAGGCCGGCAAAGTTGCGGTCGCGCTTGACGATGACCACACCGAACTCCCGCTCCAGCGCGCGGATGGCGTTGGAGAGGGCGGGCTGCGTGATGTGGCAGGCTTCGGCCGCGCGCCCGAAGTGCTTGTGCTCCTGCAGGGCCACCAGGTAGCGCAGGGAGGGGAGAAGGTTCATGCGGCGACCCAGCGCTTACCGGTACGGATCAGGTGTTCTTGCTGATGGTGATGCTGGGGAACTTGCTGGAAAAGTCCTTGTTCTTGGCCGCAATCGACAGCGCCACCTTGCGTGCTACGGCCTTGTAAAGCCCGGCCAACTCGCCATCGGGCTCGGCCACCACCGTGGGTTTGCCGCCGT
>CANCCF010000034.1 GCA_947374485.1 Comamonadaceae bacterium
AGCACGGCGTTGGCCAGGCCGAGGTTGCCCTCGGCGTTCTCGAAATCGATCGGGTTGACCTTGTGCGGCATGGTGCTCGAGCCCACCTCACCATCGCGCAGCTTTTGCTTGAAGTAGCCCAGCGACACATAGCCCCAGATGTCGCGCGAGAGGTCGATCAGGATGGTGTTGGTGCGCGCCACCGCGTCAAACAGCTCGGCCATGTAGTCGTGGGGCTCGATCTGCGTGCTAAAGGGCTGGAACGACAGGCCCAGGCCCAGCGGCTCGGGCGTCTCGATCACCTTTTTGCTGAAGGCCTCCCAGTCGAAATCGGGCCAGGCCGAGAGGTGCGCGTTGTAGTTGCCCACGGCGCCATTCATCTTGGCCAGAATCTTCACGGCGGCAATGCGCTCGCAGGCGGTTTGCAGGCGCACCACCACGTTGGCCATTTCCTTGCCCACGGTGGTGGGGCTGGCGGTCTGGCCGTGGGTGCGGCTGAGCATGGACACCTCGGCATGGGCGTGCGCCATGTCGCGCAGCTTGAGCACCAGTTTGTCCAGCAGCGGCAGAATCACCACGTCGCGCGCGGCGCGCAGCTGCAGGCCGTGGCTGGTGTTGTTGATGTCTTCGCTGGTGCAGGCAAAGTGCACAAACTCGCCCGCCTTTTCCAGCTCGGGCCGGGCTTCGAATTTGGACTTGATCCAGTACTCCACGGCCTTCACGTCGTGGTTGGTGGTTTTCTCGATGGCCTTGATGGCCTCGCCATCGGCTTCCGAAAAATTCTTCACCAGGCCCAGCAAATAGGTGCGCGCACCCGGGCTCAGGGGTTTGAATTCGGCAAAACCGGCATCGCTCAGGGCGATGAACCAGACCACCTCCACCTGCACGCGGCGGTGCATGTAGCCCAGTTCGCTGGTCAAGGGGCGCAGGGTGGCAAGTTTGGCAGCGTAGCGGCCGTCCAGTGGGGAGAGTGCGGAGATGGCGGAGAAAGTCATGGGTCAATTGTAGGTTGTGCGCCTGTGCCCACCACCGCGCTGTGATTGCGCCCGTCAGGCACCAAGCCTGTGGATAGAATGAAAGCCACTTATCCCAACAGGCCAGCCATGAAACTTATCGGATCCACCACCAGTCCCTACGTCCGCAAGGTGCGCGCGGTGATGGCCGAGAAAAAGCTGGAGTACATCTTTGTCACCGAAGACGTGTGGTCCAACGACACGACTATCTCCGGCTCCAACCCGCTGGGCAAGGTGCCCTGCCTGATCATGGAAGGGGCCGAGGCGCTGTTTGATTCGCGCGTCATCGTCGAGTACCTGGACACGCTCTCGCCCGTGGGCAAACTCATTCCGGCCGTGGGCCGCGAGCGCGCCGAAATCAAGACCTGGGAGGCACTGGCCGATGGCGTGCTGGACGCCTCCATCATGGCCCGCATGGAGGCCACCTGGGCCGGACGCAGCAGCGAGCAGCGCAGCCAGGCCTGGATAGACCGGCAGATGCGCAAGTGCACAGACGCCCTCAAGGCCATGAGCCTGGGGCTGGGCGACAAGCCCTTTTGCGCGGGCATCCACCTCAGCCTGGCCGACATTGCGGTGGGCTGCGCGCTGGGCTACCTGGACTTCCGTTTCCCCGAACTGGCCTGGCGCACGGACTACCCCAACCTGGTCAAGCTCTACGACAAGCTGATGCAGCGCGCCAGTTTTGCGGACACCGCGCCGACCTAGTTGCCCCTTACACGGTTTTACAAAAACCGGCTGGCTTTGCAGGCGCGCGCAACGTACAGTAATTGGCCTATGGCTACCTACAAGACCGTCTACAAATGTCGCGCTTGCGGCACCACCAGCTACAAGCGCCTGATGGAGCGCCAGGCCTCTGGTGCCTGGCAACCCACCGGTCCATACCAGTGCTGCGGCTGCCGCAATGTTTTTGATACCCTGCGCGCCTGGTGGGGCGAGCCCAAGGGTCAGACGGATTTCCGGCCCAGCCAGATGCCTGTTTAGCTGTTGGCCCGGCGCTTGAGCCAGCGCATCAGGCCGCCCACAAGGGGCAGCTTTTCATACAACTCCTCGGCTGCGTCCCAGTAGTCGCGGTGCAGCGTCACCAAGCCAGCGTCTGAAAACACCAGCTGCGAGGCGCCCAGAATCACCTGCTGCTCACCGCGCTTGAAGTTCTTGAAGCCAAAGCGGAACTCCCAGGTCATGAAGCACTGCAGGCCCTGCACCACCTGGCCCGTCACCACAAAGTGCGGTGTGTCCAGGGCGGTGAACATATGGGCAAATATCTGTTCGACGGCGGGTACACCGCGCACGTCGTTGAACGGGTCCTTGAAGCGCGCATCGGCTGCGTAGTGCGCGCCCACCTGCGCCACAGACTGCGGGCTGAGGGTTTCGAAATACTGCGCCAGGCGTGTTGCGGCAGCGCTGCAATCGCCAATGCTTGAAGTACCCGTGTTCATGTGGTGACGCGCGAGACCAGCGCAAAGTACAGGCGGTAGGGCAGCAGGCGCAGCAGGTGCAGCCAGAGCGTAAAGCGCTTGGGGAAATGGATTTCAAACGCACCGGCGGCCCAGCCCTTGAGAATGGCCTGCGCGGCCGCCTGCGGGGTGATGAGGGCGGGCATCTTGAAGGCGTTGTTGGCGGTGAGCGGCGTTTCCACAAAACCTGGGTTGATGAGCGACACGCCGATCCCCTTTTCCTTAAGGTCCAGGTACAGGGCCTCGGCCAGGTGGATGAGTGCCGCCTTGCTCGGGCCATAGGCCAGGCTGTTGGGCAGGCCCCGGTAACCGGCCACGCTGCCCACCAGGCTGATGTGGCCGCGGCCCTGGGCCATCACCACCGGCAGCACGGCATTGAGCAGGTACAGCGCGCCGCTGTAGTTCACCTCCATGTGGCGCAGGGCCTCGGCGGTGTCGAGCGCAAAGGCGCGCATGGCGGTGTAGTAGCCCGCGCAGTACACCACGCAGTCCAGCGGGCCTTGGGCCAGCACCTGCACGGCCGCTGCTTTGACGGCCTCGCGGTCGGTGGCGTCCAGGGCCAGCGCCAGTGCTCCCGGGTGCTGGTCCACAAAGGCCTGCAGCGCCGCCTGCTTGCGCGCCGACACCGTCACGATGGCGCCCTGCGCATGCAGGGCAGCAGCCGTGGCCTCACCAATACCGCTGCTGGCGCCCACAATCCATACGCGTTTGCCGCGCCAATCCGCCATGGGCGCATTCGCACTTGAGAACAGGCCCATGGCTTTAGCGCTTGGTAAAGGACAGGGTGACTTCACCCAGGCGCACGCCGAATTTGGACATGGTGGCCTTGTTGAGCATCACGCGCTCGCCCATCAGGTACATCCAGTCGTCAAACTGCACCTGGTACACCGTGCCGTCCACCGGCAGCGCCAGGGTGTAGTTCCAGTGCAGGGTGTTGCCCCGGCTCTCGCCCAGGGCCTCGCCCACCACATCATCGGCACGGCCGACAAAGTGGCCATCGGCCTGTTTGGTGAGATGCCAGACGCGCTTTTGCTTGGTGCCGTCGGAGTAGGTGAAGTCTTCGTCCAGCGTGCCCTCGTTGCCATTCCAGGTGCACACCATCACCACGCTGAAGCGCTTGACCACTTGGCCCGAGCGATCGGTGAAGATGCCATAGGCGTCGAGCGTGCCGTTGAAATACTGCTGCAGGTCGAGCGCGGGCTTTTCGTTGGCGTAGTTGTCGATCTGCTGCGAGGCGCAGCCCCCCAGGGTGAGCGCTGTGGCCAGCGCGGCGGCCAGCGCCAGGGCGGAAAACAAGCGGCGGTGTGTCATGGTGTCTTTCGGATGATGAGGGTGTAGAGCAGTGTGGCTGCCAGCAGTTTCAATGTGCAGGGCAGCAGGCAGTAGGCGATGGTCAGGGTTTGCAGGGCGGCGGCGTCTTGTGCACCCGGCGTGTAGCCCAGCCACGCCAGGGCGGGCAGGGCAATGCCGGCGGCCAGGGCCAGGTTGAGCTTGGTGGCAAAGTTCCACCAGCCAAAGTAGACGCCCTCGGCGCGGCCGCGGTCACCGCTGGCGGCAATGGTGCCAGCCAGGAGCGCCGCAGGCAGCGCCAGGTCGGTGCCCAGGGCCACGCCCGAGAGGGCGCAGACCAGCACAAAGGCGCCCGAGTCCCCGGCGCCCAACTGCGCCGCACACACAAACACCACGACGGCCAGCAGCATGCCCAAGGCCCAGGTGCGGGCCAGGCCGATGCGCGCCACCAGCCTGAGCCACAGCGGGATGGACAGCGCTGCGCTTAAAAAATAGCTGCCCAGAAACAGCGGCTGCACCGCAGCACTTGCCTGCAGACGGTCCTGCACAAAAAACAGGATCAGGGTGGCGGGCACGGCGCTGGCAATGCCGTTGACCACAAACACCGCCAGCAGGGCGCGAAAGGCCGGGCGGGTAAAGGGCAGCCAGAGGGATACGGAATCGGCTTGCTCCAACGAAGTCACTGCGGGCGGCGGTGTGACAGCCAAACCCCAGGCCCACCAGCCCATCGCCAGCGCGCCAAAAAACAGTGCCGTGGTGGCGGCCAGCCCCAGCAGCAGCGGCGCCACCGAGGCCAGCACCACACCCAAGAGGCCCAGGCCCTCGCGCCAGGCCACGATGCGGGCGCGCTCGGCCTCATTCCCACCCAGGCGCGCGCCCCAGGACTGGTGCAATATCGACAGCGCGCTGTAGGCGGCATAGGTCAGCAGCAGGCTCGCAGCGGCCCAGGCCAGGAGCGGCGCAAGACTGCTCACCGGCGGGAAAAACAGCAGCGCAAAACCCAGCCCCAGCAGACCCGCGGCCAGCGCGGCCCAGGCCAGCACGCGCCCCGGTGCCTGCAGGTACAGGCGGTCGCTCCAGCGGCCCAGCAGCGGGTCGATCACGGCATCGAACAGGCGGGCCACCAGCAGCAAGGCGCCGAGAGTTGCCAGCGGCACGCCATAGGCGCGGGCGTAGTGGTTGGGCAACAGCACGTACAGGGGCAGGGCCACAAAGGCCAGCGGAAAGCCCATCAGGCCATAGCGCCAGCCCTGCTGCCAGCCAAAGCTGGGGGCAAGCTTGGCCACCCCATCGGCCGGCTGGGCGCTCATGCCGCCTTTTGCCCGAGCAAGGCTTTGCGCATGGCGGGCTCGCTGGTGGCGTCCGCGAGCCAAATGCCAAAGAAGAGCCGACTGAAATCCACATCGCGTATGGAGGGGCGCGGCTGGCCATTGAACCAGAAGCGCGCGCCCACGCCCGGCAGGTTCAGACCCGTGATGCGGTCGCCCGCCTTGACATCGGGAAAGGCCTGCACCATGGCCTCCAGCCAGGCCTGCTCACGCGCTGCGTCCTGCTTGCCCTGGCGCTGCATTTCCTTCAGCGAGCGCTCGGCAATCAGGCGCCCGCTCAAAGACCGGAAGTAGGTCAGTTCCAGCGCAAACAGGCTTTGCGCGTAGCTGGCCGGGTTGAACCCCGCACCGCTCCAGAGCCGCGCCTCGTAAATGTCCAAGCCCAAAAAGCGCAGGCGCGCGCTACCCAGAGCCTGTGCACCGGTCAGCTCGCTGGCCAGTTCGGGTGGCAGAAGGGCGGGGCTGGCCGTGGCCGCCTCAGCGGCTTTGTCGGCCGCACGGGCAGGCGCCAGCACGGTGCCTGCCAGAGCGGCCAGACCCGAGCCCAACACGATGCGGCGGTGCGTGTCCATCAGGCCGGTAGCGTGTGAGGCTGCTTGTGCAAGGGCTTTTGCAAGGTGTACTGCACCACGTCGATGTTGCGCTCATCAAAGGCCGCCTCGCAGTACGCCAGATAAAACTCCCAAATGCGCACAAAGCGCTCGTCAAAGCCGTTGGCCAGCACCGCCTGGCGCTGGGCCAGAAAGCTGTCGCGCCAGCGCCTGAGGGTTTCGGCATAGTCGGCGCCAAAGGCAAAGCTGTCTACCACTTCCAGCCCCGCGGCTTCGGCCTGTTCCTTGAACACGCGCGGGCAGGGCAGGCAACCGCCCGGGAAGATGTACTGCTGGATGAAGTCGGTGGAGTCGATGTAGCGCGCATACAGGTCATCGGCAATCACGATGCTCTGGATGCAGGCGCGCCCGCCGGGCTTGAGCAATTGCGAGACCGCGCCAAAGTAGGTGGGCCAGTATTCGCGCCCCACCGCCTCGATCATCTCGACCGAGCAGATGGCATCAAAAGGCGCGTCCGCGATGTCGCGGTAGTCCTGCAAGCGCAAGTCGGCGCGGTGGTCGGTGCCCAGGCGCTGCATGCGGGCTTTGGCAAAGGCCAGTTGCTCGGTGCTGAGCGTCACGCCGGTGATGTTGGCGCCCATCTCCACCGTGGCCATTTCGGCCAGTGCGCCCCAGCCGCAGCCGATTTCCAGCACGCGGTCGCCCGGCTTGACGGCGGCTTGGGTGAGGGCACGGCGCACTTTGGCGCTTTGCGCAGCTTCCATGGGTTGCGCCATGTCGCCGTTGAAGAGGGCACTGGAGTAGTTCATGGTGGCGTCCAGCCACAGGCCGTAAAAGCCGTTGCCAAGGTCGTAGTGGGCGTGGATGTTCTTCTGGCTGTTGGCGCGCGTGTTGCGGTGAAGCAGGTGGCGGGCCCGGTAGAACAGGCGCCCTACCCAGCTGCCGTAGATGACCGACTCGACTTCGGCGCGGTTCTTCACCAGCACCCGTAGCAGTTCGGTGAGATTCGGGCTGCTCCAGTCGCCCGCAATATAGCCCTCGGCAAAGCCGATGTCGCCCGACTTGAGGGCGGCCGCGCAGACCTTCCAGTTGTGCAGTGCCAGGGTGGCGTGGGGCAGGGCTTCGCCGCCAAAGCGCTGCATGCTGCCGTCGGGCAGCTGCACCGTCAGGCTGCCATGGCGCAGGCGCTGCAGCAGCTTGAAGACGGTGCGCGCAGAGGCCGGTGTGCCGCGCGGCAGGGAAAAGCTGCCAGCGGGGGTGGGGTCCAGGGTGTTGCTGTTCATGGGTGGTGCGGCGGTAAAAGGCTAGCGGGTAACAAAGGACGCAGGCAGCGCGGGCTTGGCAAAAAACGGCGCGCGCTTGAAAAACAGTTTCAGGGCCTGCCAGTGGATGCGCCCCAGCACCCCCCAGGTCATCACGGGATAGCGCCACAGGGCACGGCGCAGGCTGCTGGCCGTGACGGGCTCGAGCACGCCGCTCACGCTGGTTTGCAGCAGCGGGCCCAGCGCGTCGTCGTAGTCGATGCGCGCCACCGTGCGGCTGTGGTCGGCGTTGAGCAAAAAGCGAAAACGGTAGCTGCCCTCAATGGCGCAAAACGGCGACACGTGAAACACCTTGTCGGCCTGCAGTTCGCGGCCATAGGCTGGCCGGTCCAGCAGGTAGCAGTGGCGCTGGCCAAAGGTGTTGTTCACCTCCACCACCACAGCGCGCAGGGCGCCGTCGGCACCGTGGCAGTACCAGAAGCTCACCGGCTTGAAGGCAAAGCCCAGCACGCGCGGGTAGGTGTGCAGCCAGACTTCGCCGCTGGCATCTGATACGCCTTGGGACTGCAGCAATTGGTCCAGCCAGGCCAGCGCTCCACCGGCTTCCATGTTGCGGCCGTCGCCATGGTCGGCATCAAAAAAACTCAAGGGCGCGCGGCGGTTGCGCGCCAGCGCGCCGGGGCCATTGCGCTGCAGGCTGCGCAGGGGCAGCAGCAAAAAATAGGTGGGGTAACAAAAGGCGTTGGCCACGGGTTTCAAACGCCGGTGGCGCACCTGGCCAAAGCCGATCAGGGCTTTGGCGGGCGCAGCAGGCGCTGCAATGCTGCCATGGGCCGCGGGCATCATGCGGCAAGCTGCTCCGGGGTGTCATTGGCCAGCGAGTGTTCGATGCGGCGTGCCACATCCAGGCCGGAGGCCAGGCCGTCTTCGTGGAAACCATAGCCCGTCCAAGCACCGCAAAAATACGTGCCCTGCTGGCCTTGCAGGGCGGGCAGTTGCTTTTGCGCGGCAATGGCGGCCAGGTCAAACACCGGGTGTTCGTAGGCATAGCTGCCCAGCACGTGTTTTTGCGCAATCGGCTCCAGCGGGTTGAGCGATACCACCACGCTTTGCCTGAAGGGCAGGGGCTGCAGCATGTTGAGCAGGTAGTGCAGGCAGACGCTGCTTTGCTCGCGGCTCTGGTTGCTGGCGCGCTGGTAGTTCCAGGCCGCCCAGGCGCGCCGCGCCTGGGGTAACACCGTGGTGTCGGTGTGCAGCACCGCCCGGTTGGGCTGGTAGCGGATCGCGCCCAGCGTGGCGCGCTCTGCGGCGCTGGCGTCTGACAACAGGGCCAGCGACTGGTCCGAGTGGCAGGCCAGCACCACGCGGTCAAAGCGCTCCAGGTGCCCGGCCGAGCCCACCCACACGCCCTGGGCGTCGCGGCGGATGCTGGTGACCGGGGTGTTCAGGCGTTTGTCATGCACCTGGGCCACGATCTTGTCCACGTAGTGGCGCGCACCGCCTGCCACCGTCCACCACTGCGGCCGGTTGCTGACCTGGATGAGGCCATGGTTGTGGCAAAACCGCACCATGGTGGCCACCGGGAACTGCAGCATCTGGTCGGTCGGGCAGCTCCAGATGCAGCCCAGCATGGGCAAAAAATACCAGTCCTGAAAGACTTGGGAGAAGCTGTGCTGGCGCAAAAAATCAGAAAGTGGCTGTTGCAGCTCGGCCTCCTGGCCGCTTTCTGCGATCTGCGTGGCCAGGCGGTTGAAGCGCAGCACCTCGCGCAGCATGTGAATAAAGCGCGGGTTGAGCAGGTTGCGGCGCTGGGCAAACACGGTGTTGAGTGAAGAGCCGCTCCACTCCAGCACGCCGCCACCCGCCTGGGCCCCGGGCACCTGCACCGAGAACGACATGTCCGACTGGGCCGTGGCAATGCCCAGCTCGGCAAACAGCGCGATCAGCTTGGGGTAGGTGCGCTCGTTGAAGACCAGAAAGCCGGTATCCACGCCGTGGCTGACGGGCTCTCCGGTGGGGCCGGGCAGGCGCACATCCACGGTGTGGGTATGGCCGCCAAAGTAGCTACCGGCCTCGAACAGGGTGAGCGCGGCTTGGTGGCGCAGGGCATGGGCGGTGGCCAGCCCGGCAATGCCGGAGCCGATGATTGCAATTTTCATGGGTTTTGAACGTTCAGGCCATTTTGTGACTGAACGGTATTTTTCCGATAGTGCCAGTATAAAAGCCTTGCACTGGCAAGGGTTTTGTACAGGGGATTGAACTGAGGGCAAGCAGCAGCGTGCAGCTGCGCTGCCGCTCTACCAGCTGCGGTCGGAGCTGGTAGCCTGCGTGAGAGGCAGCAGGCGGTCGAGTTGGATGTTCACTTTGACTTCGGAGTGCGGCACGCTGGCCACCACGCGGAAGTCCTTGTTGCCGGTGTCGCGCACGGCGTGCTCGCCGGTGGGCATGCCGCTGCGGTTGAGCACCACGGCCACGCGCGGCGTGCTGGTGTTGGCGCCGCGGCGCACCACCACCGCCACCTCTTCCGAGGCCAGGCGCACATAGGCGCCGGGCTGGTAAATGCCCACGGCCTTGATCAGGGCGGCGCCGGCCTCGTCCACTTCCTTGTTCTCGTCAAAGTAGCAGGCCTGCATGGCCACCGCCGGGCTCACCGGCGGGCGCGTCAGGCGCGGCGAGAGGCGGGCGGCAAACATGTCGGCGCGCTGGATCAGGCGTGCCAGGCGTTGGGCCGGGGTCTTGCTGCGCAGCGGCCCGGGCTGCTGCGCATGGTGGGCGGCCACCGCCTCCAGCCAGGTGCTGTCTGTCACTCCCAGCCTCTCCAGCACCGCCACCGAAGCGGCAGCGTGCTCGTTGATTTGCGCCTGCTGCGCGGGCTCGGGCGCATTCCTCTGCACGGTCAGCCGGTCCTGCAGCTCGGTCATGGAGATGTTCATGGTCAGGGCCGACTTGCGCAGCAGCACCTCCACCGGCTCGGGCCAGTTCAGCACCTCGCGCGCGGCCAACCCGCACATCACGCTGACCAGCATGGCATGGGTGGCGCTGTACATCTCGGTCTCGCTGGCCGAGAGCTGGATCAGCGCAAACAGCACGCCATTCGGGTTGCGTTGCGACTCGCGGCTGAGGCTCTGGTGCACATGGTCCAGGCGCTCGGCAAAGGTCTCGCTGTGCGGGTCGCGCAGCAGGCGGTGCGCGTGCACCTGCAGGTCGCGCCAGTCCAGGCGCTCCGGCGTGTCGATGGTGCGCCGCGCCGCCTTGTCCACCAGCAGCTTGGAATCTGCAATCTCGCCGATGGACTTGTCGTTGCGCATCATGGTCTGCAACTGGTCCACATAGGCCTTGCGCATGGCCTCGGCGTCCACCCCGTCAATGAACAGGCCGCCGCTGCGGTTGTAGAAGTGCACCAGGTCGTCCTTGGAGCGCACCACAAAGGCCTTCTTGGCCAGCAACACCCCTTCGCTGTCGACCAGGTCGCAGGGCAGCGGGTATCCAATGCGGACGGAGTCGATTTCGATGGGTATGAGGTTCATGGCGTGAAAAGATTATGCCCGGGCCCCGGGCGGCGAGCCTTGGAATAAGGGCCATAACCACAGCCAAACCGCAGCCAAACCGCAGCCAAACCCCGGTCCAGCCTCGGCCTGAGTGCCCTGCTAGCATGCACGCCATGCCAACCCCCATCGCCCCCCCTGCCTTTTTGCACAAGATCCACCCACGCGGCGAACTGAGCCCCGCGCTGCAGGCCCTGCCCCGGCCCTGGGTGTTTACCAACGGCGTGTTTGACGTGCTGCACCGTGGCCACGTGGTCTACCTGGCGCAGGCGCGCGCGCTGGGCGGCAGCCTGATCGTGGCGCTCAACACCGACGCTTCCGTCAAGCGCCTGGGCAAAGGCGATGACCGGCCGCTCAACAAGGACGCAGACCGCGCCATCGTCATGGCCTCGCAAGAGGCGGTGAGCCTGGTGACCTGGTTTGACGAGGACACGCCGCAAGCGCTCATTGCCGAGATCCGGCCCGACATTCTGGTCAAGGGGGGCGACTACGACATGGCCACACTGCCGGAGACGCGGCTGGTGGAGAGCTGGGGCGGGCACGCGCTGGCGTTGCCGTTTGTGGCGGGGTATTCGACTACGCAGTTGGTGCAGCGGATTCGCGGGACTTAAGGGGCAGGTCCCCACTCCCCCCAACCCCCTCGCCCCGCCGGGACGAGGGGGAGCTCAATGCGGACAGCCGATTTGGTTTTTTCGCGCCGAATACGGAATCACGGGCGCGGCGTTGCCACTGCTTTTGGCGCGCGCAGAGCTCCGGCGAATAGTTCCGAGCGCCGGAGTCGGCAGTGCAATAGTTCAAGGCGCAATGGCAGCCGAAAGATGCCCTAACCTCTCCCGCCGTTAAACCCGCAGCCGAAGCGAACAAACCAAATGGGCTGTCCGCTTTGGCTCCCCTTTCACCCCGGCGGGGGTGAAAGGGGCGGGGGGGATAGGGGGGACTACAAAAGCCCTGAAATAAATAACGTCACCTTGCAATCAAACCAGCGTCCGAACCCGCAAATACGGCCTGCCACAACGCCAGACCGGCATCCTGCTCAAACTGCACATCTACCCCGTCCACCTGCGTCGGCTCCTCATTGAGCCGGGCGCGGTGCTGGATCTGCCGCAGCGTGCGGTAAGCCAGTGCCGCGTTGTCGCCCACATGGCCGGGCAAGAGGCCGCAGACTTGGGCGCGCTGCAGCAGGGCGATGTTGCCCACGTTGGCGCGCAGTTCGGGGTGCGCCGCGCTTTGCGAGAGCACCAGGTACTGCACCGTAAACTCGATGTCCACCATGCCGCCGGGGCTGTGCTTGACGTCAAACTGCCCGCCCTTGACGGGCCGCGCGCTGCTGAGCCTGGCGCGCATGTCGATGATCTCGCTGCGCAAAGCCGACGTATCGCGTGGCGTGGTGATCACCGCTTCACGCACGGCGTCAAAGCGCTGCACCATGGCCGCGTCGCCCAGCACGCAGCGGGCGCGTGTCATGGCCTGGTGCTCCCAGGTCCAGGCGGCGTTGCTGCCGCGTTGCTGCTGGTAGTTGGCGTAGGCCTCGAAGCTGGTGATCAACAGGCCGGAGTTGCCGTTGGGGCGCAGCGCGGTGTCGATCTCGTAGAGGTCACCCTCGCCGGTTTTGACGGTGAGCCAGTTGATGAGCTTTCGGATCAGCGCGCCATAGACCTCGAAGGCGCGCTCGTCGTCGTCGTCAAACACAAACACAATGTCCAGGTCGCTGCCATAGCCCAGCTCCTTGCCGCCCAGCTTGCCGTAGGCAATGATGGCAAAGCGGTGCTCGGCGCGGTGGCGGTTTTTCAGGCGTTCCCAGCACCAGCGGGTGGTGGTGCGCAGCATGCTCTCGGCCAGCGCGCTCAGGTCATCGGCCACCTGCTCCACCGTGATGCGGCCCTCCACATCGCGCGCCAGGGTGCGAAACACCTCGGCATGGTGGGCGCGGCGCAAGAGGTTCAATAACGCTTCGTCATCGTCCTCGCCGCTGCTGGCCAGTGCGGCGCGACGGAATTCCATTTCGCCCTCGAACTCGGCGGCGTCAAAGCGCTCGTCGAGCATGGCACTGCCCGCCAACTCGTCAATCACGCCGGGGTGCTGCATCAGGTAGCGTGCGGGCCATTTGGCGGCACCCAGCATGCGCAGAAGGCGCTCGTGCACATTGGGGCGTTCCAGCAGCAGGGCCAGATAGCTCTCGCGGCGCAGGAGCGGCTCCACCCAGTCGGACAGGTGTACCGCCGCGTCCTCCGTGACGCGGCCCTCACTCACCCACTGCGCGGTGCGCAGGATGAGGCGCCCCAGGCGCGCGCGCGCGTCCTCGCGCAGCGCGAGCACGCGTGGGTGGCTTTGCCAGGTGGCCAGGCGCTCGCGGAACTTGCCCTGGGTGTGGCCCAGCAGCACCTCGAAGTCGCTGGCGTCGGGCACAGCCCCCTTGCCGTTGCAGCCCTTGCAGTCGGCTTGCGCGCCACCCAAGAGCGCATCGAATTCATGCGCCACGCATTCGCGGTGGGCGTCGAGCTGGGCCAGAAAGCTGTGCGTGTTGGCAAAGCCCAGGGTCTGCGCCATCCACAGCAGGTCGGCATCCAGCACCGGCAGCACATGCGTTTGCTGGTCATCGAGGTACTGGATGCGGTGCTCCACCTGGCGCAAAAAAGTGTAGGCCTCTGCCAGGTTGTCGGCCGCGCTCTGCGGCATCAAGCCTGCTCGGGCTACGCGCTGCAGGGCGCTCAGGGTGGGCCGGGTGCGCAGCTCGGGGAACTGGCCGCCACGCACCACCTGCAGCAGCTGCACGGTGAATTCGATCTCGCGGATGCCGCCGCGCGAGAGCTTCACATCGTTGCCGCGCTCGGGGTGGCCCGCACTGCGCTTGGCCGCATGCTCGCGGATCTGGCGGTGCAGGATGCGCAGCGCGTCAAACACGTTGTAGTCCAGGTAGCGCCGGAACACAAAGGGCACGATGGCCGCGCGCAGGCCCTGGGCGCAGGCCGACTGCACCGCCGCGCGCGGCGCCACCACCCGGCTCTTGAGCCAGGCAAAGCGCTCCCACTCGCGCCCCTGCACCTGGAAGTATTCGTCCAGCGCGGCCAGCGACACCGCGGCCGGGCCGGAGTTGCCATTCGGGCGCAGCGCCAGGTCGACGCGGAAGACAAAGCCGTGCTCGGTGTTGTCACCCACCAGCGCGTAGATGGCGCGCACCTGCCTGGCAAAAAACTCGTGGTTGGAAATGCGCCCGCGCCCTTGCGCGTTGCCGCTGGTGTCACCGTCCTGGTCGTAGACATAGATCAGGTCGATGTCGCTGGAGACATTGAGCTCGCGCGCACCGAGCTTGCCCATGCCGATGATGCACAGCTGGGCGGGCTCGCCGTTGGGCCCCAGCGGCACGCCGTGCACTTCGTGCAGGCTGTGCTGGCTCTGGGCAAAGGCCAGGTCGAGCGACCATTCGGCAAGTGCTGTCATGCTGGCCGTGACCTCGCCCAGCGTGCAGGCCTGCACGCAGTCCAGCGCCATCAGCCGCTCCAGCACCAGCTGGCGCGTGGCGCGCAAGGCGCCCGGAAAATCCAGGCCATTGCTGCGCAGACCATCGAACAGCGCCTGCATGGCTTCTTCCAGCGGAACACCTGCTTGCAAGAGGGGCAACTGCGCGGCGTAGCGGCGGCGCACGCGCTGGCCAAAACGCGCATAGGTGGCACGGGCCGTAGCACCGGCAGCAGCCCCGCCAGCAGCCCCGCCTATGGCCCCGGTAATGGCCCCGGTCATGTCAGCCAGGGCCTCTGGCACAGCAGCGTTGGGGGTCATAATTCCTGACATGGTGAAGACTGAACAATGGCACGCGTGAACCCGATTCCTTCGCGCAGGATGCGGGCCTTTGCGTCTGGCACGCGCTGGGCCTTGTGGGTTCTTGCGTCGGCCTGGATCACCTTAGGCCTGCTCTGGGGCGGATTGCATTTTCTGATTGTGCCGCGAATCGCGGAATTCCGTCCGTGGCTGGAGCAGCAGGCCAGCCAGCGCATGGGCATTCGCGTGCGCATCGGCGACGTGCTGGCCACCTCCAACGGCCTGATCCCTTCGGTGGAGTTGCGCGATGTGCGTCTGATGGATGCCGATGGCCGCGAGGCCCTGCGCCTGCCCTCGGTGCTGGCGGCGATGTCGGTGCGCTCGGCCCTGGGTCTGGGTTTTGAGCAGCTCTATGTGGCCGCCCCCGAGCTCGATGTGCGCCGCAGCGCCGACGGCCGCATCTGGGTGGCGGGCTTTGCCATACCCAAGGCCACGCCCGACAGCGGCGGCGCGGCCGACTGGGTGTTTGCCCAGACCGAGCTGGTGGTGCGCGGCGGGCGCGTGCGCTGGAGCGACGAGCTGCGCGGCCTGCCCACCCTGGAGCTGACGGACGTGGACGTGCTGGTGCGCAACCGCGGGCGCAGCCACAAGCTGCGTGTGGATGCCGACCCGCCCGCCGGATGGGGCACGCGCCTGTCGCTGCGGGGCCAGTTTTTGCAGCCCCTGTTTACCCGCCGCCATGGTGACTGGCGCGCCTGGGCCGGGCAGGTCTATGCCGAGGCCGAGCAGGTCGATCTGGCGCAGCTGCACAACTACCTGGACTTGGGGCTGGACCTGCGCCAGGGCGCGGGCAGCTTGCGTGCCTGGCTCGACGTAGACCAGGCCAGTGTGCAAGGCGCCACCGCCGACGTGGCCCTGCAGACGGTCACCGTCAAGCTTGCGCCCGCCCTGGAGCCGCTGGACCTGGAGCGCGTGAGCGGCCGCCTGGGCCTGCGCCTGCTGGCAGGCGGGCAAGAGATCAGCACCGAGGCCCTGTCCTTCGAGACCCGCGACGGCCTGCACTGGCCCGGCGGCAATGTGCGCCTGGGCCGGTTCGATGCCAACGCCAAACAGGCGGCGCACGGCACGCTGGAGGCCGACCGGCTGGACCTCGCCGCCATCAGCGAAATTGCCAACCGTCTGCCCCTGCATGCCGCCGTGCACGGGCTGTTCCAGCGCCTTGCACCCCAGGGTCTGGTGGAAAAAATCAGTCTCACCTGGCAGGGCAGCATCGACCAGCCCGCCGCCTTTGATGCCCGCGGCCGGGTGACGCAATTGGTGCTGGCCGCGCAGCCCGCCGCGCAGGCCGGTGACATGGGCATCCCTGGCCTGCGCGGCGGCGCGGTGGACTTTGCGCTGAGCCAGAGCGGCGGCAAAGCCAGCCTTGCGCTGCAGGACGGCAGCGTGGAATTCCCCGGCGTGTTCGCGCAGCCGGTGGTGCCCTTTGACGGTCTGACGGGTGATGTGCAGTGGAAGGTAGAGGGCACGCACATCAGTGTAGAAACTGGCAAATTGCACTTTGCCAACACCGACGTGCAGGGCGAGGCGCAGCTGAAATGGCAGACCGCAGCCGTGCCGCGCGGCGGCGCCGAGGCACTGCGTTTTCCCGGCGTGCTGGACCTGAACGCCACCATCAGCCACGCCAACCTGGCCGCCGTGCCGCGCTACCTGCCGCTGCAGATGCAGCCCCAGGCACGTGACTACCTGGCGCAGGCGCTGGTGGCGGGCGAGGGCAGCAGTGCGAAGGTGCGCATCAAGGGCGACCTGGCCAGGTTTCCCTTCAGCAGCCCCAAGCAGGGCGAGTTCCAGATTGCGGGCCAGATCAGCAATGCCAGCTATGCCTATGCACCGCCCCTGGTGATGCCCGAAGGCAGCCCGCCCTGGCCGCTGCTGACGCAGGTCTCGGGCGAGCTGCTGCTGGACCACGACACCCTGCAGATCAAGGCCGCCAAAGGCCTGCTGGCGGCTGGCACCGGCCTGCAGTTTGGCAAGACCGAAGTGACTATTGGCAAGCTCTATGAGGCACCGGTGGTGGCGGTGAACGCCGAGGCACGTGGGCCGCTTGCCGAGGCGCTGGCCTTTGTCAACGCCTCGCCGGTGGGCGGCTGGATCGGCCATGCGCTGGCGCATGCCAGCGTCACCGGCGTGGCGGACTACAAGGTCAAGCTGTCCATTCCGGTCGCGCATGCCGACAAGACCACGCTGCAGGGCAGCGTCTTGCTGGGCGGCAACGACTTCCAGCTGGCCCCGGGCGTGCCGCGCCTGAGCCGCGCCAAAGGCAGTCTGGCTTTTACTGAGACCGGCTTCAGCCTGAATGGTGCGCAGGCGCGTGCCCTGGGCGGTGATGTGCGGGTGGAAGGCGGCCTGAACTTTGGCAACTCGCCGCAGGCACGTGCCAACCCCGGCAGCCTGCGCCTGAGTGGTGTGGCCACGGCCGAAGGTCTGCGCCAGGCCAGCGAGCTTGGGCCCGTGACCCGCCTGGCCCCGTTCACCAGCGGTGCGGCCACCTACAACGCCACCCTGGCCCTGCGCGCGGGCAACCCCGAACTGCTGGTGACCAGCAGCCTGAATGGCCTGGCGCTGAACCTGCCCGCCCCTTTGTTCAAGGCGGCGGAGGCCAGCCTGCCGCTGCGCCTGGAGAGCACACTGGTGCGCGCCTCGCTGCAGCCAGGTGCGCGCCTGCAGGACCAGTGGCAGCTGGAGCTGGGCCGCTTGGCCAGCGTGGTCTACCAGCGCGACATTGCCGGTGCCGAACCCCGCGTGCTGCGCGGCGCGATTGCCGTGGGCCTGGGTGCGGACGAATCGGCGCCCATGCCCGAGCAGGGCGTGGCTGCCAACTTCAACCTGGCCCAAGTGGATGTGGACGCCTGGAGCGCGGTGGCGCAGCGCCTGAGCAGTGCCCCGGGTGCCACCGCTGCAACGGGTGCTGCCACCGCCGCTCCGCAGTCTGCGGCCACGGATGCCGCTCTGCAGAGCTACCTCCCAACCCAATTGGCCCTGCGCGCCCGCACCCTCAGCGTGGGTGGACGCAGCTTCAACCAGGTGCTGCTGGGCGGCACGCGCGATGGGCCGGTGTGGCGCGGCAATGTGGACGCCACCGAACTCACCGGCTACGTGGAATACCGCCAAAGCAGTGGCAACACCCCCGGGCGCGTGGTGGCGCGTCTGTCGCATCTGGTGCTGGGCCAGGCCGCCCAGCAGGACGTGGAAAACCTGCTGGACCAGCAGCCCGCCAGCATCCCTGCGCTCGACATCGTGGTCGAGGACATGGAGCTGCGCGGCAAAAAACTCGGCCGCATCGACATCCAGGCCGTCAACCTCGGTGGCCCGGCCCGTGACAGTGGGCGTGAGGGCGCGCGCGAATGGCGCCTGAACCGCTTCAACATCACCACGCCCGAGGCCACGCTGACGGCCAGCGGCAACTGGGCGCTGCTCAATGCGCAGGCCGCCTCTGCCACCCCTGCCACCCCTCCCAACCGCGAGCGCCGCCGCACCGCGCTGAACTTCAAGCTCGACGTGGCCGACTCGGGCGACCTGCTCAAGCGCATGGGCATGCCCGGCGTGATTGCCAAGGGCAAGGGCTTGATTGCAGGCCAGGTGTCCTGGCTGGGCTCGCCACTCTCGCCCGACTATGCCAGCATGGGGGGCGGCTTCAACGTCGCCATGGAGTCCGGCCAGTTCCTCAAGGCCGACCCGGGCATTGCCAAGCTGCTGGGGGTGCTGAGCCTGCAGTCGCTGCCGCGCCGCCTGGCGCTGGATTTCCGCGATGTCTTCAGCGACGGTTTTGCCTTTGACTTTGTGCGCGGCGACGTCACCATCGAGCAAGGCATGGCGCGCACCAACAATCTGCAAATGAAAGGCGTGAACGCCGCCGTACTGATGGAGGGGCAGGCCGACATTGCCAAGGAAACGCAGCGCCTCAAGGTGGTGGTGATTCCGGAAATCAATGTGGCCAGCGCTTCGCTGATCTATTCGGCCATCAACCCCATCATCGGCCTGACCACCTTCCTGGCCAACGTGATTTTGCGCAGGCCCCTGATTGAAGCGAATACCCAGGAGTTCTTGATCGACGGCACCTGGGTCGACCCGCACATCACCAAGGTGGAACGCAAGTCCGAACCCGCTGCCACCACCGACAATCCCGCAAAGGACGTGAAACCATGAAAATTGCCGCCATCCAGATGGTCTCCACCGGCGAGGTGGCGCACAACCTGCAGCAGGCAGCAGCCCTCCTGCAGCAAGCCGCCGAACAGGGCGCCGAACTGGCCGTGCTGCCGGAATACTTTTGCCTCATCGGCCAGCACGATGCCGACAAGCTGGCCATCCAGGAGCCCTTTGGCAGCGGGCCCATCCAGCAGTTCCTGGCCGAGGCCGCACAGCGTTGGAAACTGTGGATTGTGGGCGGCACCCTGCCGCTCACGGGGGCGGGCGACAACAAGGTGTTCAACAGCTCGCTGGCCTTCAACCCCGAGGGACATTGCGTGGCGCGCTACGACAAGATCCACCTGTTCCGCTTTGACAACGGGCGTGAGTCGTACGACGAGTCGCGCGTGCTCGACCGCGGCCACCTGCCCGCCCGCTTTGCCCTGCCCTCCAGGGATGGCCACACCTGGCAGATCGGCATGAGCGTGTGCTACGACCTGCGCTTTGCCGAGCTCTACCGCGCCTATGCAGCCGAGGGTGTGGACCTGCTGCTGGTGCCCGCCGCCTTCACCCACACCACGGGCAAAGCGCACTGGGAGGTGCTGCTGCGCGCCCGCGCCATTGAAAACCTGGCCTACGTGGTGGCCGCTGCCCAAGGCGGGGTGCATCCCAACGGCCGCCAGACCTGGGGCCAGTCGATGGCGATTGACCCGTGGGGCCATGTGCTGGCGCAGCTGCCGCAAGGCGAGGGCGTGGTACTGGCCGGGCTGGATGCGCTGGCCTTGCAGCAGTGGCGCAGCCAGCTGCCAGCGCTGCAGCACCGGGTGCTATGAAGCCTATGAAGCCTATGAAGCCTCGTCTTTTTTGTCCTCAACAGAGGACGGCGGGTCGCCATCCGGGCGGCCGGAAAACATGGTCCACCAGATGATTCCGATAAACAGCAGTCCGGCCCCCAGGGCCTCGATCAACAAAAGCGCCATGGCAAATTCTTTGGTGGTGTTAGGTTTAGCCCTGATTGTAGGAACGCTGGCGGGCTGCGGCAGTGCGCCTGTGCGTTACCCCTCGGCGCCGGTGGCAAGCAGCACGCCTCCTGTGGTGTCGCTACCCACGCCCACGGCGCCTGCCGCACCCACAGCGGGCAGCGGCCCCGCCAAAGGCCGCTGGACCACCGTGGCCTGGAGCGAGTTGCCGGGCTTTGAGGAGGACAACCTGTTCGAGGCCTGGAACGCCTGGATCAAAAGCTGCGAGCGCCCCGCCCCCCTGTTTGCCAGCTACTGTGGTGACGTGCGGCGCCTGAGCATTGGCAGCCCCGAGCAGCAGCGCGAGTGGATGCGCCAGTCCTTCCAGCCGCAGCGTCTGGAGAGCACGCAGGGCGACCCCAATGGCCTGCTCACCGGCTACTTCGAGCCGCAGCTCGACGCCAGCCGGGTGCAAACCGCCGCCTTCAGCGTGCCCATCTACCAGCCGCCGCGCACCCTGGGGCAGCGCAAGCCCTGGTTCAACCGGCGCGAGATCGACACCCTGCCCGAGGCGCAAGCCGCTCTGCAGGGCCGCGCCATCGCCTATGTGGCCGACCCGGTGGATGCGCTGGTGCTGCAAATCCAGGGCTCGGGAAGGCTGCGCGTGGCGCAGGGCGATGGCACATCCAGGCTGGTGCGCGTGGCCTTTGCCGGCACCAACGAGCAGCCCTACCGCAGCGTGGGCCGCTGGCTGCTTGACCAGGGTTTGACCCGGGACGCGTCCTGGCCCGGCATCAAGGCCTGGCTGGCGCAGAACCCGCAGCGCCTGCAGGAGCTGCTGTGGAGCAACCCACGCGTGGTCTTCTTCAAGGAAGAGGCCATGACCGATCTCGACGCGGCCTTTGGCCCCAAGGGCGCGCAGGGCGTGGCCCTGACCCCGGGCCGCTCCATCGCGGTGGACGCCTCCGGCAGCATTCCCTACGGTACGCCGGTGTGGCTGGCCTCCAGCGGCGCGCAAACCCGGCTGCAGCGTCTGGTGCTGGCGCAGGATACGGGCAGCGCCATCACCGGCGCCGTGCGCGCCGACTATTTTGCCGGCTGGGGGCCCGAGGCGCAGGAGCTGGCCGGGCGCTTGCGCCAGCCGCTGCAGATGTGGGTGATCTGGCCCAAGTAGAGAAGTTCACGTTACCATGGGCCCGGCAAGAAATACCAATATGAAATGGACCACACCATGAGCAGCAACTCGGCAATGCGCGAGATCGACGAGCGCACCAACCTGACCGGCAACAGCATGTTCGAGCTGCTCCTGTTCCGCCTGGGCGAGGCCAACGGCACGGCCAAGCGCGAGCTCTTTGGCATCAATGTGTTCAAGGTGCGCGAGATCATGGTCATGCCCGAGATCACCGCCATGGTCAACGCACCCAACACGGTCATGGGCGTGGCCAACATCCGCGGCCAGATGATTCCCGTCATCAATTTGCCGCTCATCACCGGCTGCAACCCCACCAAGGGCCTGGGCATCCTGCTGGTCACCGAATTTGCCCGCACCACGCAGGCCTTTGCGGTGGAAGAGGTGAATGAAATCGTGCGCCTGGAGTGGAAGCAGGTGCTCTCTGCCGAGGGCACCGGTGGCGGCCTGGTCACCAGCATTGCGCGCCTGGACGGCAATGCCGAAAACACCCGCCTGGCCCAGGTGCTGGACGTGGAGCAAATCCTGCGCGATGTGTTCCCCGAGCAGCACAAAAGCGTGGCCGAGGGCACCATCCTGCCCACCACCGCCATCAAGCCGGGCTCGGTGGTGCTGGCCGCCGACGATTCGGCGGTGGCGCGCATGATGATCGAGCAGGGTCTCAAGGCCATGAACATCCCCTACATCATGACCAAGAGCGGCAAGGAGGCCTGGGACAAACTGGCCGCCCTGCAGGCCGAGGCCGTGGCGCAGGGCAAGACCATGAAGGACAAGGTGGCGCTGGTGCTGACCGACCTGGAAATGCCCGAGATGGACGGCTTCACGCTCACCCGCAACATCAAGCAGGATGCGCGCTATGCGGGCATTCCCGTGATCATCCACTCGTCACTGACCGGCAGCACCAACGAGAGCCACGTGAAAAGCGTGGGCGCCGACGCCTATGTGGCCAAGTTCGTGGCCGAAGAACTGGGCGCCACCATCCGCCGGGTGCTGGAGCGCTAGGTTGCTGCTGGACGCGGCCTGCAAGAGCTTTCCTCTGGCAGCAAAGGCTGTTTCCTCACAGGACATTGCTGCGCGGAAATGGCACCTGCTGGCCAACGATCTGGCCTATCCGCTGGCCGTCCTGAGCCGCCCGGCCCTGGCCCACAACCTGGCCTGGATGCAGGCCTATGCCAAGCGGCGCGGCGTGCACCTGGCACCCCACGGCAAGACCACCATGTCGCCCGAGCTGTTTCAGATGCAGCTCGAGGGCGGTGCCTGGGGCCTCAGTTTTGCCACGATTTTTCAACTGGGCATGGGCGTGGCCGCCGGTGTGCGCCGCGCCATCATTGCCAACCAGGTGCTGGCGCCTGCCGATCTGGCAGGTCTGCAGGAACTGCAGCGAATGCATTCCGATTTGCAGGTCTGGTTTCTGGTGGATTCGCTGGCGCAACTGCGGGTGATCGAGCAGTGGGCGGCGACCCAGCCCGTGTTCAAACCCTTTGAAGTGCTGCTGGAAATCGGCGTGGCAGGCAAGCGCACCGGCATCCGCTCGCAGGAGCAGGCCATGGCGCTGGCCGCGGCTGTTGCCGCATCACCCGCAGTGCGGCTGTGCGGCGTGGAATGCTACGAGGGTGTGGCCGCGCACGGCGACAGTGCGCACGACGTAGACGCCGTCTCGGACCTGGTGCGCCGCGTGCTGGCCGTCACCCGCCTGTGCGATGCGCAGAATCTGTTTGCGAATAAAACCATTTTGCTCAGCGCCGGGGGCTCGGCGGTGTTTGACCTGGTGCTGCCCCTGCTCAAGACTTCGGGCCTGTCCCGGCCCGTGGCGGGTGTGTTGCGCTCGGGCTGCTACATCACCCACGACCATGGCCATTACCGGCGCTATTTGCAATTGCTGGAGCAGCGCGAGGGCCTCACCGATTCGCTCAAGCCTGCACTGGAAGTCTGGACCATGGTGCAGTCGGTACCTGAGCCCGGCCTGGCATTTTTGAGCTGCGGCAGGCGCGATATTTCGTATGACATCGATCTGCCCATGCCGCAGCGTCTGGCCCGTGCCGGGGTGCGCCGCATGGAAGACGTGACGGCCACACCCGCCGACTGGCGCATCACGCAACTCAACGACCAGCACGCCTATTTGCAATTCGACCCTCTTGGTTTGGTGCCCGCGGTGGGGGACAGGGTGGTGCTGGGGCTGTCCCATCCGTGCACGACTTTTGACAAGTGGCGGTGGATGGTAGTGGCTGAGGATGACGGCTTGGTCGTGGGTGCGATTCACACCTGTTTTTAAACTTTTGGGTGCCCGCTTGGTGGGGGCAGAGTTGGCGGGTATCGGGGTGGCCTCATACGGCGGGTACGCCCAAATCGGCCCCGGGCATACCCACCCCCTGCGCGACACGCCCGCGCAAACAAGACACGCCCCTGCAACCAAGGCGTCTGTACTACACTAACAAAGAGCCGCACCTGTTCCCACCCGGAGCAGGCTGCACCAAATGCTGCCCACAAGGCAACAAGCAACACAAGGAGCCATTACCCATGAACGCCCCGCTGGACCCCCGTCTTCTATCCGAGCTGCCAGAGCACCTGCGCAAAGCCTTGGACACCGTCACCCTCGACGACAAATACACCCTGGCCCACGGCCCCGCCTTCATGAGCGGCGTGCAAGCCCTGGTGCGCCTGCCCATGCTGCAGCGCGTGCGCGATCTGCAACTCGGCAAGAACACCGCCGGCTTCATCAGCGGCTACCGCGGCTCGCCTTTGGGGGGTTATGACCAGGCGCTGGTCAAGGCAGAAAAGCACCTCAGGGCCCACCACATCGTCTTTCAACCAGGCGTCAACGAAGAGCTGGCCGCAACCGCCTTGTGGGGCACGCAGCAACTCGGCTTTGCGCCGCCCGGCAGCAACCAATACGACGGCGTGTTTGGCATCTGGTACGGCAAGGGCCCGGGCGTGGACCGCTGCGCGGACGTCTTCAAGCACGCCAACATGGCGGGCACCACCCCCTGGGGCGGCGTGATCGCCGTGGCCGGGGATGACCACATTGCCAAGAGCAGCACCGCCGCGCACCAGAGCGACCACATCTTCAAGGCCTGCGGCTTTCCGGTGTTCTTTCCGGCCAATGTGCAGGAGATTCTGGACCTGGGCTTGCACGCCTTTGCCATGAGCCGCTTCTCCGGCGTCTGGGCGGGCATGAAGACGATTCAGGAGATTGTGGAGTCCAGCGCCACCGTCAGTGTCGACCCGAACCGCGTGCAAATCAAAACGCCCACCGACTTTGTGCTGCCCGCAGGCGGCCTGCACATCCGCTGGCCCGACCACGCGCTGGAGCAGGAGGCGCGCCTCTTCGACTACAAGTGGTACGCGGCGCTGGCCTACATCCGCGCCAACCGCCTGAACTACAACGCGATTGAAGGACCGAACGACCGCTTCGGCATCATCGCCAGCGGCAAGGCGTTTAATGACACGCGCCAGGCCTTGTCCGATTTGGGCCTCGATGACGCCACCTGCAGGCGCTTGGGCATTCGTTTGCACAAGGTCGGCGTGGTCTGGCCGCTCGAAGCCCAGCTGACGCGCGACTTCGCCACCGGCCTGCAGGAAATTCTGGTGGTGGAAGAAAAGCGCCAGGTCATCGAATACCAGTTGAAAGAAGAGCTCTACAACTGGCGCGCCGACGTGCGCCCCACCGTGCTGGGCAAGTTCGACGAGGTGGAAACCGCCGACCACTATGGCGCAGGTGGCGAGTGGTCCATGCCCAACCCCACCGCCCACACCCTGTTGCGCGCCAATGCGGACCTGAGCCCGGCCATCATTGCGCGGGCCATCGCCAAGCGCATCAAGAAGCTGGGGCTGGACGCCGACACCGCCGCGCGCATCGATGCGCAGCTGGCGATTCTGCAGGCGCAAGAAGCCGCCTTGCAGACCCTTGCGCTCACCAGTGGCAAAGGCGCAGAGCGTGCGCCCTGGTTCTGCTCCGGCTGCCCGCACAACACCAGCACCCGCGTGCCCGAGGGCTCGCGCGCCATGGCCGGCATTGGCTGCCATTTCATGACCATCTGGATGGACCGCGACACCGTGGGTTTTACCCAAATGGGCGGCGAGGGCGTGCCCTGGGTGGGCCAGCAGCCCTTCAGCAACGAGCAACACATGTTTGCCAATTTGGGCGATGGCACGTATTTCCACAGCGGCCTGCTGGCCATCCGCCAGAGCATTGCCGCGGGCGTGAACATCACCTACAAGATTCTCTACAACGACGCCGTGGCCATGACCGGTGGCCAGCAGGTGGGTGAGCGGCCGGAAGGGCACAGTGTGATCCAGATCGCGCAAAGCATGCGCGCCGAGGGTGCGCAAAAAATCACCATCGTCACCGACGAGCCGGAGAAGTACGCACAGCGCACCGGTCTGCCCGAAGGCATTGCCATCCAGCACCGCGACACGTTGGATGCGGTGCAGCGGGAGTTCCGCGAAATCAAGGGCACCACCATCATCATCTATGACCAGACCTGCGCCACCGAAAAGCGCCGCCGCCGCAAGCGCGGCACCGAGGTGGAGCCGCAGCGCCGTGTGGTGATCAACGAGCTGGTGTGCGAGGGCTGTGGCGACTGCAGTGTGCAAAGCAACTGCATCAGCGTGGAGCCGCTGGAGACGGAATTGGGCCGCAAACGCCAGATCAACCAGAGCAGCTGCAACAAGGATTTTTCCTGTCTGAAAGGCTTTTGCCCCAGCTTTGTGACGGTGGAGGGCGGGCGTTTGAAGAAGCCGCAGGGCCTGATGGCAGCTGCGCCGGGCGCCACTACCGGGCCGCGTACTTCGGCACCCGACTTGCCACCAGAACCCGTGCCGCCTGACCTGCACAGCGCAACCGGCGGCGTGTGGGGCATGGTGGTGGCCGGGGTCGGCGGCACCGGCGTCATCACCATCGGCCAGCTGCTGGGCATGGCCGCGCACCTGGAGGGTCTGGGCATCGTCACGCAAGACGCCGGGGGCCTGGCGCAAAAGGGCGGTGCCACCTGGAGCCATGTGCTGATTGGCGCAAGCCAGGAGGCCATACGCACCACGCGCGTGGGCATGGCCAGCGCCGACCTCATCATCGGTTGCGACCCGATTGTGGTGGCGGGCCAGGAAACCCTGATGCGCATGCGCGCCGGTCGCACCCATGTGGCCCTCAACAGCCACAGTGCCCCGACTGCCGCCTTTGTGAAAAGTGCCGACTGGGTCAACCCCGGTGCGCAGTGTCTGCAGGACATTGCGCAGGTGGTGGGCGCCGACCACCTGGCCAGCTTCGACGCCGACGCGCTGGCCACCCAGGTGCTGGGGGACGCCATCTACACCAACCCCATGCTGCTGGGTTACGCCTGGCAAAAGGGCTGGATACCGCTGCAGCGCACGTCGCTGATGCGCGCCATCGAACTCAACGCAGTGGCCGTGGCCAATAACATCGCCGCTTTCGAGTGGGGCTGCCGCGCCGCGGCCGACCCGCTGGCGGTGCAACGCCTGCTGCAACCCGGCCACGTGATTGCCTTCACACCCAGGCGCAAGACGGGCGCCGCCACGCTGGATGCCATGGTGCAAGTCCGCGTGGCGCATCTCACGCAGTACCAGAACGCGGCCTATGCCGACCAGTACCGCGCGTTTGTGGAGCGGGTGCGCGCGGCCGAGCTGGCGCTGGGCCCCGGTGAGCGTGTGGGTGAGGCCCTGCCGCTGTCGGAAGCCGTGGCCCGCTACCTCTTCAAGCTCATGGCCTACAAGGACGAGTACGAAGTGGCGCGCCTGCACAGTGACGCCGGTTTTGCTGCCAAGGTGCAGGCGCAGTTCGAGGGCGATTTCAAGCTCAACTACCACTTGGCACCCCCCTTGTTTGCCAAGCGCAACGAAAAAGGCGAGTTGCAAAAGAAGCAGTTCGGTGCCTGGATGGGCGCAGCCCTGCGCGTGCTGGCCAAAGGAAAATTTCTACGCGGCACGGCGCTGGACCCGTTTGGCTACAGCGAGGAGCGCCGCACCGAGCGGGCCCTGATCAGCGAATACCGCAATGCGATCCAGGCCATGTTGCCCACGCTTGACAAAAGCAACCGCGACGCCGCCGCCGCCTTCGCCCGCGTGCCCGAGCAGATCCGCGGCTTTGGCCATGTGCGGGCGCGGCACCTGGCTGCGGCGCGCCAGCAGTGGGAGCTGTTGCTGCAGCGTTACGACCAGCAGCAGCTGGCCAGGGCCTGATGCACGCCTGATATCCCCCAGCGAAGCTGGGGTTCCGCCGGGGCCGGGCGGGGCAGCCCGTAACGCCAGCCCCGTACAATGGCAGGTTGACCCTCTCGCGGGCGCTGGCTTGTGGCTGGCGGGCCGTCGGGAGTCACTGCCCTGTCTTTTCCCTTTTGTGGAGTTTGCCGTGTTTATTTCTTCCGCCTTTGCCCAAACCGCCCCCGCTGTCGCCGCTGGTGGCGACATGCAGTCTTCCCTGATGAGCATGCTGCCCCTGGTGCTGATGTTCGTGGTGCTGTACTTCGTCATGATCCGCCCGCAGATGAAGAAACAAAAGGAAGCCAAGGCCATGATCGATGCACTGGCCAAGGGCGACGAGGTGGTGACCTCGGGCGGCATGCTGGGCAAGATCAGCAAGATCAACGAGAACAGCCTGAGCGTGGAAATCGCCGCTGGTGTGGAAGTGCAGATCCAGCGCGGCGCGGTGGTGCAAGTGCTGCCCAAGGGCTCGATCAAGTAATCCCTTCACTCACAGTCTGGCGCGATCATGAACCGTTATCCGGTATGGAAGTACGCGATCCTCGTGATCGCGCTGTTGGTGGGTGGCCTGTTTGCGCTGCCCAATCTGTTTGGTGAATCCCCGGCCGTGCAGGTCTCGGTGGCCAAGGCCGGCTTGCGGCTGGACACGGCCTCCCTGGGTCAGGTGGAAGAAGCGCTCAAGGGCGCGGGCCTGACGCCTGATTCCCTCGCGCTCGAAGGCGGCTCCATCAAGGCGCGCTTTGCCAGCACCGACACCCAGCTCAAGGCCAAGGATGCGATCCAGAAGGCTTTGAACCCGGACGCCAATGACCCGACCTATGTGGTGGCGCTAAATCTGCTGACGCGCTCGCCCGCCTGGCTCTCCGCCCTGCATGCCTCGCCCATGTACCTGGGTCTGGACCTGCGCGGTGGCGTGCACTTCATGCTGCAGGTGGACATGCAGGCCGCACTTTCCAAGCGCGCCGAGTCACTGGCCGGTGACATCCGCACCACGCTGCGCGAAAAGAACGTGCGCCACAGCGGCATCAGCCGCAACGGCCAGACCGTGGAGGTGAAGTTCGCCGACATGGCCACGCTCGACGCGGCCAAGGCCATCATCCAGGACAGCTTCCAGGAGCTCAGCAGCACCGCCGCGCCCGACGGCACCGAATTCAAGCTGGTGGCCGCCATCAACCCGGTGGCCGGACGCAAGATCCAGGAGCAGGCGCTCAAGCAAAACATCACCACCCTGCACAACCGTATCAACGAGCTCGGCGTGGCCGAGCCGGTGATTCAGCAGCAGGGTCTGGACCGCATCGTGGTGCAACTGCCCGGCGTGCAGGACACGGCCAAGGCCAAGGACATTCTGGGCCGCACCGCCACGCTGGAAATCCGCATGGTGGATGAAAGCGCCGAGGCCCGTGCGGCCGAAGGTGGCAGCGGCGCCGTGCCCTTTGGCAGCGAGCGCTTCCTGGAGCGCACCGGCCAGCCGGTGATTGTGAAGAAGCAGGTCATCCTGACGGGTGACAACCTCACCGACGCCCAGCCCGGCTTTGACAGCCAGACGCAAGAGGCCGCCGTGCACCTGTCGCTGGATGCCAAGGGCTCGCGCATCTTCCGCGACGTCACGCGCGAAAGCATTGGCAAGCGCATGGCCATCCTGCTCTTTGAAAAGGGCAAGGGCGAGGTCGTCACAGCCCCCGTCATCCGCTCTGAAATTGGCGGTGGCCGCGTGCAAATCTCCGGTCGCATGACCACCACGGAAGCGGCCGACACGGCCCTGCTGCTGCGTGCAGGCTCGCTTGCAGCCCCCATGGAAATCATCGAAGAGCGCACCATCGGGCCGTCGCTCGGTGCCGAGAACATTGCCAAGGGCTTTCACAGCGTGACTTGGGGCTTTACCGCCGTGGCTGCCTTCATGTGCGTGTATTACATGCTGTTTGGCGTGATCTCCAGTGTGGCCCTGGCTTTCAATTTGCTGCTGCTGGTGGCCGTGTTGTCCATGCTGCAGGCCACCCTGACCCTGCCGGGCATGGCCGCCATGGCGCTGGTGCTGGGTATGGCGATTGATGCCAACGTGCTGATCAACGAGCGCGTGCGCGAAGAGCTGCGCAACGGTGCGTCGCCGCAAGCTGCCATCCACGCCG
The DNA here is from genome assembly GCA_947374485.1 of Comamonadaceae bacterium. GTDB lineage: Bacteria > Pseudomonadota > Gammaproteobacteria > Burkholderiales > Burkholderiaceae_C > Allorhodoferax. The sequence continues at coordinate 28,848 of CANCCF010000034.1, forward strand.
GTTACGACCGTGCCTGGGCCACCATCATCGACTCCAACGTCACCACCCTGATTGCCGGTCTGGCCTTGCTGGCCTTTGGTTCCGGTCCGGTGCGCGGCTTTGCCGTGGTGCACTGCCTGGGCATCTTGACCAGCATGTTTTCCGGTGTGTTCTTCTCGCGCGGCGTGGTCAACGTCTGGTACGGCCGGCAGAAAAAGCTCAAGAGCGTGTCGATCGGTACCGTCTGGCGCCCCACCACGGGTGACGCGCTCACGGCCGGCCAACAGGGGAAATAAAAAATGGAATTCTTCAAAATCCGGCGCGACATTCCGTTCATGCGCAATGCGCTGCTGTTCAATGCCGTCTCGGCGCTGACCTTTCTGGCCGCCGT
>CANCCF010000035.1 GCA_947374485.1 Comamonadaceae bacterium
GGCCTGGTGTTGCCGGCGCCGCTGCTGCAAACCATCAGCATGTTTGCCGCCGCCAGCGGCGCCTTGTCCCTGTTTGTCATTGGTGGCGCCCTGGTGGGTCTGCCGCTGGCCGGCATGGGCCAGCGGGTGTGGCCGATTGTGCTGGGCAAACTGGTGCTGCACCCGCTCTTGGTGTGGCTGTGCCTGCAGGCGCTGGCTGGCATGCCGCCGGTGTCTGCGGAGCTGCGCACCGCTGCCGTGCTGATGGCCGCCATGCCCATGATGGGCATCTATGCCACGTTGGCACAGGCCTATGGGCAGGAGGACACGGCTGCGGCAGCGACCTTGCTGGCCACCGTGCTGTCCTTCTTTACGGTGAGCGGTTTGATGTGGGTGTTGTTGTGAGCAGGTCGTCCGTCTTGGAGACCACTCAAGCCGCCAGCCGCTTCTCCAGCGCCGGCAACTGCAGCCGCAAGTCCGCCAAATAGCTGCGCGCCATCTGGCCGGCACCCACGGCAAGGGCCGGGTCGAACCAGGTCTTGGCACTTTCCTTGTCCACCGAGCGGGCGGCCGCGTCGATGTGGCTGCGCATGCGCTCGCTGTCCACCACCAGATAGGGCAGGGCCGAGGCCATGGCCTTGGAGCTGGCGTGGGCCGACATCAGCAGCTGCGACCATTCGGCCAGCTCGGCTTGCCAGCCTCCCAGGGCGCGTTCGTGTTCGTGCGGCATGCTGGCTAAGAGGGCGGCCAGGCGCTGGGGCACGCGCTGGGCGGCAGCCAGGGCGGCCATGCTGGCCACCGGGTTGTTCTTGTGCGGCATGTCGCTGGAGGCGCCGCGCCCGGGCTCGTGGCGCTCCCACACCTCGGCCACTTCAAACTGACCGAGCAGCGAAACGTCCTTGGCGATCTTGCCCAGGCTGCCGGCCATCAGGCCGAGCTCGCAGGCCAGGGCAATCCACTCGTCGCGCTGGGTATGCCAGGGCGCGCGCGGCACGCCCAGGCCCAGGGCCTGTGCCATGTGAGCGGTGACCTGCGGGCCCTGCTCGGCCATGCGCGCCTGCGTGCCTATGCCGCCGCCGAGCTGCACCTTGAGCGCACCGAGTTTGACCGTCTGCAGGCGCGCCAGGCCGCGTACCAGCGGCGCGGCCCAGTTGACGCACTTCAGGCCAAAGCTGGTGACGGAGGCCGGCTGCATCAGGGTGCGCGCCAGCATGGGGGTTTCCAGGTGTTTGTGCGCCAGATTCAGCACGGCTTCTATGCAGGTGCGCAGATCGGCTTCGATCAGCGCCAGCACATCGCGCGTGATCAGGGCCATGGCGGTGTCGATCACGTCCTGGCTGACGCTGCCAAAGTGCACATAGGCCATGGCCTCGCGGTTGAACAGGCCCACGGTCTCGCGCAGGCTTTTCACCAGGGGGACCGAGAGGCTGCCGGCGCGCGCACTTTCGCGCACGATTTTTGCGGCGTCAAACAGCTCCACCTTGCAGGTGTCCACGATGGACTTGGCGGCGGACTCGGGAATCAAACCACAAGCGGCCTGGGCGTTGGCCAGGGCCGCCTCAAAGCGCAACATGGCGGCCACAAACTGGTGGTCGCCAAAGGCCTCCATCACCTCGGGGGTGGAGAGAAAACCTTCAAAGACATTGCTCATGGGGTGGGCCTGGCGCTTTGGTTGCTGCTGCTGTGCGTTGCTGCTGTCGCTGTGGTGCTGCGGGCTGCTTCAGTAGCTCTGGCGCTTCAGGCGCAGCGCATTGGGCAGCGGCACCGAGCGGCGCAGCACGTCTTCGCCCAGCCACAGGGCCGCCTTCTGGCCGCGCGCGGCCACCACGTCCAGCGGCATTTGCTGGTAGTCGTCGTTGAACACTTCAAAGCTGTAGTCGCCGCGGTAGCCCAGGGCGTGCAGCTTGCGCACCAGCTCGGCCAGGGCCTCGCTGTGCACGCCTTCGCCGGGGAAGACGCGGAAGGTGCGTGCCGTGCTGATGCGCTCTTCCACGGTCTTGATTTCCTGCCACATGAAGTCGGCCAGCTGCACCAGGAAAATCTTGTCCGGGTCCAAGAGTTCCAGGTCCTCCATGGGTGTCTTGGTGGCGAACATGTGGAAGGAATCAAAGCCCAGGCCCAGGTTGGGCATGTCGGCTTCCGAGATGATGTCCCAGGCCTGCGGAAACTCGTTGATGTTGCGGCCCCAGGACAGCGCCTCGAAGGCGATTTTGATGTCCATGGGAATCGCCAGCATGGCCAGCTTGCGCAGGTCCTGCACCAACTTCTTGCTCTCGCCGGTGGCATGCGTCGAGGTGCTGGAACAGGCGAGCATCACGTGGCAGTCCAGCGCGTGGCACATCTCCAGCATGCTCTTGGCAATGTCCACCTTGTAGTCGTGCAGATGGCCCGACAGGCCCTCGAAATCGCGCAGCACCTGAAAGCCGGTGACGCGCAGGCCGCTGTCTTTGACTTCTTGCACCGCCGCACGCCAGCCGTCGGCGTGTCCCACCAGGTCACGCGCCTGCAGCATCACCTGGCTGAAGCCGGCATTGCGGATGGCGTTCAGCTTGGCCTTGAGGGGACCGGCCAGCGAGATGGTGTCCATCCCGAAGTTGTCGAAGTTGCCGTGGAATTGGCTCATGGCGCGCTACTCTCTGACTTGATGGACCAGCTCGAACATGGCACCGTTCAAGGCCGTGCGCGTGAGCGCGCCGCGTTCGGCCTGGTGCACATCCTTGGGCGGCACAAAGTCCATGCCCAGCTTGCGCAGCGCCGCCACCGTGGCCGGCACATCGGGCGTGCCCAGGCCTATGCGCTGCAGGCACTCGTCGTCTTCCACATCCAGGATGCCGGGCTCGGGCTCTATCAGCTGCAGGTAAAAGGTGTTGCAAGGGCTTTGCAGGATGCGGCCCTTGGGCAGGATGCCAAAGCGCGTCGTGTCTTCCAGCGCGCTAAAGCCAAACAGCGAGCCGTAGAACTCGGTCCAGTCCTCGGTGCGCTCATTGCCTATGTACTGCACCACGCCAAACAGGTGCAGACCGGTGATGGTCGGTGGATGCTGGTCCACCGTGGGAATCGGGATGAAGTCCACGTCGTAAATCGAAAAATCGCCATGCCGGTCTACAAAGTAAATGCGGCTGGTGCCCACACCATGGATGGCCGGGATGTTGAGCTCCATCACTTCTACGCGCACCGGCACGGCCCAGGCGCCGCGGTCCAGGGCGCGCTTGTAGGCGGCAGCGGCGTCTTGCACGCGCAGGGCGATGGCGGCAATCTGCGGCTTCTCGGTCACCACGCCACCATTGCCGTGGGCGTTGACGATGATGTTGAGCTCGCCCTGGCGGTACAGCAGCACCTCGCGTGAGCGGTGGCGGGCGATGGGGCGAAAGCCCATGGTCTCCAGCACATTGCCCAGGGACTGCGGCTTGCTGGTGGTGTATTCGATGAACTCCACACCCACCAGGCCTAGCGGGTTGGGGCCTTCGAAAATCTCTTCGCGGTCGGTGCCGCTAAGGCGGGCGGTTGGGCTTTGAGGCATGTATTTTTCTCCCGATGAATGGCTGTAACGAGATCCGTTTTTACACCACTGCCGTGAGGTCAGTGGGCGCGGCGGCCGCACCATGCGCACCGCCCAGAAACAGGCGTTCGATGTGCGGATCGGCCAGCAACTCAGACGCCGGCTTTTGCAGCACCAGGCGGCCGGACTCCAGGGCAATGGCTTCATCCGAAATTTTCAAGGCGCTTTTCACGTTCTGCTCCACCATCAGCACGGTGGTGCCCTGGTCGGCCAGGCGACGCAGCAGCTTGAAGACGTCCTGCACCACCAGCGGCGAGAGGCCGATCGACGGCTCGTCAATCAATATCACCTTGGGGCGCAGCAGCAAGGCGCGGCCGATTTCGAGCTGCTTTTGCTCGCCGCCCGAGAGGGCCGAGGCCATGGAGTTCATGCGCTCCTTCACGCGCGGGAAAAACTCCAGCACCTCGGGGATGCGCTCGTGCGTGGTCTTCATGCCCAGCGTGATGCCGCCCAGCTCCAGGTTCTGGAATACGGTGAGCTGGCCAAACAGGTTGCGGCCCTGGGGCACAAACGCAATGCCTTGCGCCAGCAGCTGCTTTTGCGTGGCACCGCCGATTTCTGCGCCGTCCAGCAAAATCTGGCCCTGGCGCGGTTTGAGCAGGCCAAACAGGGTTTTGAGCACCGTCGACTTGCCCGCGCCGTTGGGGCCCAGCAGCAGGGTGATGGTGCCTTTTTGGGCCTTGAAGCTCAGGTTGTTGAGGATCATGAAATCCTTGTACCCGGCCACCACGTCCTTGAATTCAATGCAGCTTGTTGTGTCGCTCATGTTCAGCTCCCCAGGTAGGCGTCCAGCACCTGTTTGTTGGCGCGGATCTCGGCCGGTGTGCCAATGGCCATCACCGTGCCTTCAACCATGACCATGATGCGGTGGCACAGGTCCATCACGAAATCCATGTTGTGCTCAATCACCACAAAGGAGCTGTGCTTTCCCAACTGCGGGTTCTGGTTGAGCTGTTTAAGGAGCGTGGAGATGCCGCCCACCAGGCTGGGGTTGACGCCGGCGCAGGGTTCGTCCAGCAGCACCAGCGCGGGCTGGCTCATGAAGGCCATGGCAATGTCCACCAGCTTTTGCTGGCCATACGAGAGCTCACCGGCCTTCTTGTCGGCTACGTGGCGGATGCGGAACTGGTCGATGAGGGCGTCGGCGCGTGCGCCCAGACCCGAGTCGCCGGGGGCGAACATGCGGCTGAACATCGTTCCCTGGTGCTCCTGCGCGGCCACGATCAGGTTGTCACGCACCGTCATCTTGCCAAACACCTGCAGGGTCTGGAAGGTGCGGCCCACGCCGCGCTGGTTGAGCTGCAGCGGGCCCAGTTGCGTGACGTCTTCGCCATTGAGTTCGATCTTGCCCGCGTCGGGGGTGATCTGGCCCAGCATGCTGTTGAACAGCGTGGTCTTGCCCGAACCGTTGGGGCCGATCACGCCGAAGATTTCGCCGGGGCGGACCTCAAAGCTCACACCGCCCACGGCCTGGATGGCGCCATAGGCCTTTTTGAGGCCGGTGACTTTGAGCACAGGGGCGCCAGCGGCGTGCTCGGAAAGTTGTGCGCTCATGCTTGCGCTCCCATGTTCTTGGCGGAAGCAGCGCGTGCTGCAGAGGCTTCCTTGGCCTGCTTTTTGGCCCGCATGCGGTCCGGAATGCTTAAGAGGCCATCGGGCAGCCAGATCATCAATAGCACCACCGCGCTGCCGAACACAAACAGGTACCAGGCCTGCGCAAAGCGCAGCCACTCGGGCAGGATCACGCCAACCGCCGCACCCAGCACCGGGCCGAAGAAGTAGCCCGGGCCTCCCACCACCACCATCAGGTACATCATGATGGACGAGTTGACGGCAAACGGCGCGGGCTCGATGAACTGCACCAGCGAGGCAAACAAGGCCCCGGCCACACCGGCGTACGCCGCGCCAATGGCAAAGCTCAGCAGCGTGTAGCTGCGCGTGTTGATGCCCAGACTCTCGGCGCGGATGGGGTTGTCGCGCAGGGCGGTAAAGGCCTTGCCCCAGGGGCTTTGCAGCAGGCCCCACAGCAGCAGACCCATCAGCACGGTGGCCGCCAGAATCAGGTAGTAATAGGCCAGGTTGCCTTCCAGCGACATGCCGAAAAGCGCGGGCCGCGCAATGTTGTTGATGCCAAAGGTGCCGCCGGTGAGCCACTCTTCGTTGCGCATCACCAGCCACACCGCAGTGTTGAAGCCCAACGTGGCAAAGGCCAGGTAAATGGTCTGCACGCGCAGGGCCGGAAACCCGAGGATGATGCCCAGCACAAAGCACAGCAGGGCGGCAGCGGGCAGGCCGAGCCAGAAGCTGATGCCTGCCTGCATCAGGAGGGCCACGGTGTAGGCGCCAATGCCAAAGAAGGCCGCGTGCCCCAGCGACTTTTGCCCGGCATAGCCCACCGTGAGGTTCAGGCCCATGGTGGCGATGATGAAGACCATCCAGTAGCTCAGCAGGTAGATGCCGTAGCTTTTCAGAAAGGGGGGAGCGGCCAGCAGAATCGCCGCAACCAGCAGCCCGGCAATGAGGGGTAATTTTTTCATGGTGGGTTGTTCCTGCGGCGTCAGACCTTGCGCTCTTCTTTTTTGCCCAGGAGACCCTGGGGCTTGAAGAGAATCACCACCATGAAGATCACCAGCGCCACGGCGTCCTTGTAGGCGGGGGAGATGTAGGCGGCGGCCAGGTTCTCGCACACGCCCACGATCAGCCCGCCCAGGAGCGCGCCACGCGAGTTGTTGAAGCCGCCGATGATGGCGGCGAAAAAGGCCTTGTTGCCCAGCGACTCACCCATGTCGAACTTGGCCAGGTAGGTGGGCGTGACCAAGAGAGCTGCTGCCACAGCCAGCACGGCGTTGATGGCAAAGGCGTAAAAAATCATGCGCGGCACGCTGATGCCCAGCACCGACGCACTCTCGGTGTTTTGCGCTACGGCCTGCATGGCGCGGCCCGTCACGGTTTTGGTCATGAAGGCCTGGGTGGCAAACACCAGCGCCAGGGCCAGCACAAAGGTGCCCACATCGGCCAGGGTAAGGGTGACACCGGCTACGTTGAACAACTTGTCGGCAAAGAGGCTGGGGAAGGGCGAGGCTTCGGCGCTGTAGCCCGCGCGCACCACGCTGCGCATGGCGATGGACAGGCCGATGGTGGCCACGACGATGGGCATCATGCCGTACTTGAACAGCGGGTCCACCACGCCGCGCTTGAACAGCCAGCCCAGCACCAGCACCGCCAGCCCCACCGACAGCACAAAGCTGGCCACCAGCGGCGCACCAAAGGACATGAAGGCCAGCATCATGAAGGCCGGTAGCATCACAAACTCGCCCTGGGCGAAGTTGATGGTGCCGCTGGCCTGCCACAGCAGGGTAAAGCCCAGGGCAGCCAGGCCGTAGATGGCGCCCGTGGCCAGGCCACTGAAGAGCAGTTGCAGAAAGTCGGTCATGGGTGCATCCGTGGCGTGGGCAGTGGGGCGGCTTGGCTAAAAGGCGTTTACTTCTTCATCGGCTTGGTCATGGCTGCGGGCGCAGCCGTGGCGAACAGCGCGGTGTTGATGGGGGGCAGGGTGGTGGTGATTTCCTGCTTGCCGTTCTTCACCTCCACCAGGTAGCTCTCGCGGTCGAGGTCACCGTTCTGGTCAATGGCCACATCCATCATCACGCCGGGGTACTTTTTGGCGCTGATGACCATGCCGTGCAGGGCCTGCGCAACGGCCTTGCGGTCGAGCTTGCCGACTTTTTCAATGGCGGCCTTGAGCATGTAGATGCCGCTGTAGCCCTTGATGCCGTTGTGGTCCGAGATGTACTTGTATTCCTGGTAGAACTTGGCCTTGAACTTGAGCACCTCGGGGTTGGGCGCGTCCACCGTCAGGCCGACGTGGCCGACCGCACCGTTGGCGGCGTCACCGGCCAGCTCAATCACTTTCTGGCTGGTCAGCGTGGTTTCGCCAATGATGGGCTTGCTCCAGCCCTGCTTGCGCAACTCGCGCAGGATGCGGGCCGACTCTTCCTCGTTGGAATACGAGAACAGGCCGTCGGCATTGCTTTGCTTGGCCTTGAGCACGGCAGCAGAAAAGTCCACCTGGCCGGAGTCGGTGGAAATCTCGGCGACGATCTTGGTGTTGGTCCCGGCCAGCGCCTTGCGGATGTTTTCCAGGCCGCCCTTGCCGAAGTCGTTGTTCACATAGATGACGGCCAGGGTCTTGATCTTGACGGTGTCGGCAATGTAGCGGCCGAGTTTGGGAAAGCTTTGCGCCTGGCCAAAGCTGGTGCGAAACACATAGGGGTTGCCCTGCAGGGTGATGGCCGCTGCCTCACCACCGGTGAAGTTGGGGATCTCGGCCTTGCGGCTCTCGGCCATGCTGACCATGATGGAGCCCGAATACACCGGGCCGAAGATGGCAAACACATCGTCGTCCACCGCCTTTTGCGTCAGGCCCTTGGCCACGCCGGGGTTGCTCTGGGTGTCGGCAGTCGTGGTCTCGATCTTCTTGCCCAGAATGCCTCCGGCGGCATTGATTTCCTTCACCGCCATTTCGATGCCGTTCTTGAAGTTGGTGCCAGAGGTGGCGCCGGCACCGGACAGCTCCACAAGGTTCGCGATTCGGATGGTGGATTGGGCCAAGGCGCTACCGGCACAGGCCATCACGGCGCAGGCGGCAAGCAGTTTCAGGGTGTTGCGTTTTTGCATGGGGTGTCTCCTCGTTTGTTGGATGAATCGTGCGTTGATCGCTCAATTCGGCGGATTCGCAGCGGACTTTAGCGAAGTGATGTCCAGGCGCAAAGACAATTCTTGTAAATTTGCGCGATGATTGAACAAAGTTGATCGATGATCGAACGTTTCGAGGGTTAGCCCTTAGCCTGGAGGACGGTTCCTGAAATCAGAATGGCGCCATGGCGAACAACCTGCCCACACCGCAAAGCAGCCCCAGCGAGGCAGCACCCGCACTCGACAAGCGTGACTGGATTGCCGGTCTGGAAAAAGGCCTGTCCATCATCGAGACCTTTGACGACGCCCATTCACGCCTGACGGCCAGCCAGGCGGGCGAGCGCTGCGGCCTGACGCGCACGGCCGCGCGGCGCTACTTGCTGACCCTGCAGCACCTGGGCTATGTGGCGTCCGACGGCAAGCTGTTCTGGCTCACGCCCCGCGTGCTGCGCCTGGGACAGTCGTACCTGGAGTCGGCCCGCCTGCCGCGCGTGGTGCAGCCATTTTTGCAGCGGGTCACCGCCGGCACGCAGGAGATCGCCTATGTGAGCGTGATGGACGGCGACGACATCGTCTACGTGGCGCGCAATGGCAGCAACCGCAGCATGAACACCGGCTTTGTGCTGGGCTCGCGCGTGCAGGCGCAGGTGACGGCGGCCGGCCTCCTGATGCTGGCCCTGCGCGACCCCGAGTGGCTGGAGCGCTGGCTGGATGCGCACACGCTCAAGGCCTACACCTCGCACACCATCACCAACAAGGAGCGCCTGCGCCTGGAACTGGAGCGCATCCGCCAGCAGGGCTGGGCCCTTTCCGAGCAGCAGCTCGAGCTGAACTACCGCGGCATTGCCGCGCCGCTCATAGACCACCACGGCGACCTGGTGGGTGCCCTGAGCGTGACCATGCCCATGGGCCAGGAATCGTCGGAAGACGCGATCAAACGGGTGCTGGCGGTGCTGCAGGAGACGGCGCGCGCCATGCGCAATCTGTTGTAGTGCGCCATTGCTTGACCTTGCGTACGCGAAAACGTACGCTATTGGTCTGCCTGGAGACACAGCATGACCACCCTGACCGCCAGCGAAGCCCGCGCCAACCTGTACCGTTTGATGGACCAGACGGCCCAATCGCACCAGCCCATTCACATTGCCGGCAAAAGCGCCAACGCGGTGCTGTTGTCGGAAGCAGACTGGCAGGCAATCCAGGAGACTTTGTATTTGCTCTCGGTGCCCGGCATGCGCGAATCCATCAAGGTCGGCATGGCCGAACCCCTGGCCTCTGGCGCGGCGGAGTTGGACTGGTGAGTTGGCAACTGGTCTTTGCCAAACATGCTGAAAAAGATGCCAGAAAGCTGGCAGCCGCTGGACTGAAGTCCAAGGCCCAGGACCTTTTGGCGGTTCTCAAAAACGACCCGTTCCAGAACCCGCCGTCCTACGAGAAGTGGGTGGGAGATTTGGCCGGAGCGTATTCAAGGCGCATCAACATCCAGCACCGCTTGGTCTATGAGGTGTTTGCCAATGAGCGCGTGGTGCGTGTGTTGCGGATGTGGACGCACTACGAGTAGCGCCTGGAATTGCGCTTGCATGCTGCTGTTTCACCCCGCCATGAGCTTGTGCACCAGGTCCGCCGCCGTGCTGGCCTGGTACTTGCGCATCAGGCGCGCGCGGTAAATCTCCACCGTGCGGTGGCTGATGGAAAGCGCCCGGCCAATCAGTTTGGAAGTCATGCCCTGCAGCAGGTAGGCCGCGACCTCGCGTTCGCGCGCGGTCAGCTCGGCGCGCACCGGGCGGCTGGCGCTCAGGTCTTCAAAGCACCAGATGCCCGCCTCGTGCGGGGCCAGGCGGTTCAGGGCACGCCCTGTCACATGGCACCAGAAGGGCTCGCCTGCGGTGCGCCCGCCCAGGCGCTTCATGATGCGGTTGTCTGCATAGGTGCCACTGCGGTTGAGAATGGGGGCGATGCGTGCGCCGGTGCGCTCGTACTCCATGGCACTGGGGTAGAGCAGTTGAAACGACTGGCCCACCAATTGCATGCGCCCGGCGCCGAACATGTCGCACAGGTGCTGGTTGCAGTCGGTAATGGTGCGGTTGCTGGAGAGCGCCAGGCCCACCGGGGCCAGATCGAAGGCGAGGCGGTCATCGGTGTCCATGGTGCGTCGGGGATCAGGGTGAGAAAAAACCAAGGGTTGGCCACTACGAAAAACTACGTATGCCATTACGTAGTATCGTAAGGGCTTCGCCCATTCAGGAGGACAGTGCAGTGAACAAGATTTACCCCAGCGCGGCAGCCGCGCTTGACGGCATCGTGCAGGACGGCCAGCTCATGGCGGTTGGCGGTTTTGGTTTGTGCGGCATTCCGGAGGCGCTGATCGAGGCGCTGAAAGACAGCGGCGTCAGGGACTTGACTGTGATCTCCAACAACGCCGGTGTCGACGGCTTCGGTCTGGGCAAGCTGCTCGAGACCCGCCAGATCAGCAAGATGATCTCCAGCTACGTGGGCGAGAACAAGGAATTTGAGCGCCAGTACCTGGCCGGTGAATTGCAGCTGGAGTTCACCCCCCAGGGCACGCTGGCCGAGAAGCTGCGCGCCGGTGGTGCAGGCATCCCCGCCTTTTTCACCAAGACCGGTGTGGGCACGCTGGTGGCCGAGGGCAAGGAGCTGCGCGAGTTCGATGGCGAGACCTATGTGATGGAGCGCGCCCTGGTGCCCGAGGTGGCGCTGGTCAAGGCGCACCGCGCCGACAAGTCGGGCAACCTGCAGTTCCGCTTTACCGCGCGCAACTTCAACCCGGCGGTGGCCATGGCCGGCAAGATCACGGTGGTGGAAGTGGAAGAGATTGTGGAGACGGGTTCCATGGAGCCCGACTCGGTGCACCTGCCCGGCATTTATGTGCACCGCATTGTGCTCAACACCACGCCCGAGAAGCGCATCGAAAAGCGCACCATTACCGAAGCCACCGAAAAAGCAGGAGCCTGACATGCCTTGGACCCAAGACCAAATGGCGGCCCGCGCCGCGCAAGAACTCGAAGACGGTTTTTACGTGAACCTCGGCATCGGCATTCCCACCCTGGTGGCCAACCACACCGGTGACAAGGAAGTCTGGCTGCAGTCCGAAAACGGCATGCTGGGCATTGGCCCCTTCCCCACCGCCGACCAGGTGGACGCCGACCTGATCAACGCCGGCAAGCAGACCGTGACCACGCTGCCCGGCTCCAGCATTTTTGGCAGCCACGAGAGCTTTGCCATGATCCGCGGCGGCAAGATCAACCTCAGCATCCTGGGCGCCATGCAGGTGAGCGAAAAGGGTGATCTGGCCAACTGGATGATCCCGGGCAAGATGGTCAAGGGCATGGGCGGTGCCATGGACCTGGTGGCGGGCGTGAAGCGCGTCATCGTGCTCATGGAACACGTGGCCAAAAAGAAAGACGGCACCGAGGATTTGAAAATACTGCCCCACTGCACCTTGCCACTCACCGGCCTGGGCGTGGTGGACCGCATCATCACCGACCTGGCCGTGATGGACATCACACCTGCAGGTCTCAAGGTGGTGGAGCTCGCACCGGGCGTGAGCCTGGAGCAGCTGCAAAGCAAGACCGGCGTTGCTCTGCTTTAGCAACAGGGTATGCACAGGCGCGCGAGGTTGTGGTGGGGCTGGGGCCTGTTGCTGCTGTTGCTGATCGCAGGCAGGGCGCAGGCCAAAACCCCGGGAGAGGTGGAGGCCGGCGCTACGCTGCGCGAGGTCGTCATGCACGGCTTGAATGGCCCGGACCGCTCCCTCGCGCAATACCGTGGCAAGCCATTGCTGATCAATGTCTGGGCCAGTTGGTGCGGGCCCTGCCGCATGGAGATGGGCTCCATCGAACGCCTGGTATGGCGTGACCAGGGCCGCCGCTTCACGGTCATAGGCATTTCCACCGATGACAGCGAAACCGCCGCCAAAGCCTATTTGCGCCAGTCCAATGCCACGCTCAACCATTACCAGGACAGTGGCCTGGTGTTGGAAAACATGCTGGGTGCCGAACGCCTGCCGCTCACCGTGCTGGTGGATGGCCGGGGTCGGGTGCTGGGCAAGTATTACGGTGCCCGCGATTGGGACTCGGCCGAGGCCGACGCTTGGCTGGACAGTCGGCTGACCGGCAAAAAGTAAGGCCTACACCGGAAACGCCACGCTGCGGGTTGCATAAGTCCCGAGCCGGGTGTCGATGATGCGGTAGCGCATGCGGTCGGTGTCCATCTGCGTGCCGGTGCTGGAACTGCCGTCCAGCGCCAGCGGGATGCCATAGCGCTGGCCTTCGGCGCTGTAGTCCAGGCCCAAGTGCTGGTGGCCAAACAGCAGCACATCCACGCGGTCGCGCACGGTCTGCATCAGCGAATACGCGTCTTTCAGGCGGCGAAAGCGGCGCGTGTTCCAGCCCAGCAGGTGCGACAGGTAGTTGCGGTCGCCCACATCGGCGCGCACCGCAAAGGCGTCCAGAAACGGGTGGTGGTGCAGGTAGACAATGCGTTTGCGCTGGCGCACCTCGGCGCGGTCGAGCAGCATGCCCAGGGCCGCAATCTGCACCTGGCCCAAATAGCCCTCGGCGGCCCAGCGCTCCCACCAGGACATTTCTGCGGCATTGCTGTCCAGGCCAATGAGTGCGCAGTCCGCGGTCAGGGTCAACACCGGGTACTGCTTGGGCGCGCGGCCAAACAGGTAGCTGCTGAAGTGGTCCTGAAACAGCGCGGCGCACTGCGGGTCCACGTGCCAGGCGTCGCCACAGTCGTGGTTGCCAGGGCTCAGCAGAATCCGCCAGCCTTTGTCCACCATGCCGTCGAGGAGGGCGCGGCTTTGTTGCATGGTCTGCGGGCTGCCGCTGTCGCCCAGGTCACCCGTGTGGATGATGAGGTGGTCGGCCGGGTCGCCCAGGGTACTGATGTCATCCAGCAGGGCCTGCAGGCGAGCGGCGTTGTCGCCCCGCCCCACATGGGTGTCGCTCAGGTGGACGAGCTTCATGCCACCAGTTCCCGCCCGGTGCCCAGGCGCAGGGCCATGGCCAGCAGGGCCTCGGCCGGGGCCGGGCGGGCAAAGCAGTAGCCCTGGCCTATGTCGCAGCCGCGCGTGCGCAGCCAGTCGGCGGTGGCGGTGTCTTCAATGCCCTCGGCCACCACCGAGAGTTGCAGGTTGTGGGCCAGCTCGATGGTGGAGGCCACAATGGCCTGGTCGCCCGGGCTTTGCAGCAGGCGGCGCACAAAGGACTGGTCGATTTTCAGTTCATCAATGGGCAAATTCTTCATGTAGGTGAGCGAGGAGTAGCCGCTGCCAAAGTCATCGATCGAGAGCTGGAAGCCGCAGTCGTGCATGCGCCCGATCACCTCCATGGCGCGCTCGGGCGAGGCCATGAAACAGCTCTCGGTAATTTCCAGGTTCACATGGCAGGCCTGCAGGCCGGTTCGGGCCAGGCCCGCCTGCAGCACGCCCAGCAGGGCCGGGTCCAGCAGGTTCAGCGCCGAGAGGTTGATGGAGACGGTCAGGTCCAGCCCCTGTGCGCGCCAACTGGCGCAGTCGCGCATGCACTCATCCACCACCCAATTGGTCAGCTGGCGGATCAGGCCGGACTCTTCGGCTACCGGTATGAAGACAGCGGGGGGGATCGGTCCGCTGTCGGGGTCGTTCCAGCGCGTCAGCGCCTCGGCGCCCAGCACGCGCCCGGTCAGCAGGTCGATTTGCGGCTGGTAGTGCACCTGCAAATGCTGCTTGACCAGGGCCTCGCGCAGCTTGCCAAACAGCAGGTGGTGGCGCACAAAGAGCTGCTCTTGTTCGGCGTCATAAAGGGTCCACTGCTGGCCGCCCTTGCGCGCCTGCAGCATGGCCTGCTCAGCCTTGTCCAGCAGTAGCTGGGGGGTGTCCGCATGGTCGGGGAAGATAGCCAGGCCCAGGGTGAACTCGATATAGAGGGTGTAGCCCTGCTCGCGTACCGAGAACTGCCGCTCGTCGATGAATTGCTGCAGCACCTTGGGTGCCAGCGCGGTGTGGCTCAGACGGTAGACGATCACGAACTCGTCGCGGCCGGTGCGCGCCAGCGTGCCATGGCCCGCGGCCAGCAGCGCCAGGTGCTCGGCAATGTGGCGCACCAGGCGGTCGGCACCGACGCTGCCCAGCACGTTGCACAGCTCAAAAAAGCGCTCGAGGTGCAGGTTGCAGATAACCAGCCCCTGCGTGCCCTCGCTTGCGGCCAGCATCTCGTCCTGCAAGATGTCCTGCAGCCGTACCTTGTTGGGCAGGCCGGTCAGCGCGTCGTGGGTGGCCAGGTACTGCATCTGCTCCAGCAGCGCTTTGGAGTCTGCGGTTTTTTGCTCCACGCGCTGCTGCAGCTGTTCCTCAAAGCGGGTGCGCAGCTGGTTGAAGGCGGCCGCCGTGAGGGTGTAGAAGCACAAGGCCAGCACAAAGTGCGCTGAAAATTCCCCCGAATAGGCATAGGCAAAGGGCAATCGGGGCGCCACCCATAGCAGGTAGGACGCGGTGGCGGCAATAAAGCCCAGGCTGTACCACCAGCCGCGCCGTTGCCCGGCCAGAAAGAAGGCCAGAAAGGGCGCGGTAAACACCCACAGCACACCGGTGCCTGCCACCCCACCAAACACAATCAGGCCACCCAGAATGGCCACCGCCGCCACCAGCATCAGGCTCTCGGCCATGGCCACCCGGTGCGGCTGGTGGCTGAGCCACACCGCCGGCAGCAAGCACAGCAGCACCGCCGCCAACTCCACCAGGCCCAGCACCAGCATGCCCTCGGTGAGCAGGTTGAAGAGTGAAAACGCGCCGCTTGCCAGCAGGGCAATCCAGGCCGTTGCGCGAATGTGGCGCAGGCGCTCTTCCAGCGCGATGCGGTCCTTGAGCCGCAGGCCCAGCAGATCTGCCAGAAGTTTGATGACGCTTTGCATGGGGTGCCGGGGTGCCGTGTCCGCCTTCAAGCCGCCTGGCCTTGCCGACCCCGCAGGCCGGGCTGTGGGCTGCGGCTCTGCCGCTGCGCACTGATGCGGTCCTGCCAGACGCATTCCAGCGTACCGCTGCGCACCAGTGCGTAGAAGTCATCTGGCACGATGGTCACGCGGCGCAGCAGGCACCAGGTTGTGTTGAAGGGGCTCAAGGGAAAGAGGGCGTGCGGCAAGGGCTTGAGCTGCAGCGCCTCATGGATTTCGCGCAGGCAATAGAACACCAGCTCCGAGCAGCTGAAGCGGCTGAATGTCTTGGTGTCACTGGCATCAAAGTCGTAGCTGTCGCCAATTTTCTGCAGGGCCGAGAGGCGTGCGCCCTGAATCACGGCGCCCATGTCCTGCGGCAGGGTTTGCGGCCTGAGGCGCAACACGGCCAGGTAGTCGGAGCGGCAAAAGGTCAGCAAGTCCTGGCAATGCACGCCCTTGGCCATGGCATGGATCAGCATCTGCGGGCCTGGCTGAAAGAAGTCCTCACGCTGCTGGAATGCGGCGGGCACTGCTGCGCGGTCCTGCTCTGTGAGGGCGCCCATGTAGAGCGCCGCGTGCGTGAACCAGCCGGGCTGAAAGTCTTTTTCGGAACAGACCGAGGCACGGCGGATCAGCATGCCGTCCACATAGCCGTCAAAGCCGCGCAGCAGAATGTCGCCAGGCTCGATGTGCTGCAACACCTCCTGCATGTCCCGGCCTCCGACGCGGTAGGCCTGCGGGTTCTCCACCAGAAAGCCCGAGGGCAGCTTGAACTTCACCATGTCGCCGGGATGCCGGTTCCAGAAGCCGCGCAGGGTGCCGAACCAGGACAGAAAGGCGCTTTGGAAGGGGTTGGGGTCGGCCGGACTGCGGCGCAGATAGACCAGGGCCACCAGGATCGCCGCAAAGGCTACCAGCAGCGCCAGCAAGGCTCGCGTCCACTGGCTGGCTTCCACGCCCAACAAGGAGTGACCCTGTACCAGTGCCGCCATCAACCAGAGGGCAGCCACGGGAAAGAAAAGGCACCAAAGGGAATAGACAAAGTAGAGCGCGCGAAACGCCACCAACAAAACCGGCCACATGTATTTCATGTCTGTCCCATTGTGGTTACACACAAGCAGGGTTGCGTCCTCACCGCGTCGCAACAGGCCCCTTGGGGCCCGCTGCCAGTATGGCACCAGGTGTGAAAGGATGAAAGTGCTTTTTAGTGTGCGCCCGCTGCCGCGTCTGCCGAGGCCTTGCCGCCTTGCCTGGAGGGATGCGACAACCAGATCAGCGGAATCAGCAGCAGGAAGATGACGGACGAGCCAAAAAACACGTCGTTGGCAGCCAGCGTAAAGGCCTGCTGGTCGATCATGCGGTTGATGAGCGACAGGGCCTGTTCGCTGTCCATGCCGGAGGCAGAAAAATTGCCCAGTGTGGTGGTGGTGGCCACGCTGCCGCGGTTGATCAACTCGGCCAGCTGCGCATGGTGCAGGGCGGCGCGGTCCTGCCAGATGGTGATGGCCGTGGAGGTGCCAAAGGAGCCGCCCACCACACGGGCAAAACTCGACAGGCCAGAGGCCGCGGCGATCTTGTCGGGCGCCATACTGCCCAAGGTGATGGAGGTCAGCGGAATGAAGAAGCAGGCCAGCGCTATGCCCTGGATGATGGTGGGAACCATCAGCGTGCCGAAGTCGGCCTGGGTGTTGAAGTGCGAGCGCATCCACAGCACCAGCGCAAACACGATGAAGGCAAAGGTGGTGAGTGCGCGCGGATCAAACTTCTGCATGTTTTTGCCCACCAGCGGCGAGAGGATGATGGCAAACAGGCCCACCGGCGCCATCAGCTCACCGGCCTGGGTCGAGGTGTAGCCCATGAACTGCTGCAGCCACAGGGGCAGCAGCACCAAATTGCCCATGAAGAGCCCGTAGGCCACCGTCATCGAGAGCGTGCCGGTCCAGAAGTTGCGGATTTTGAGCATGCGCAAATCCACCACCGGGTGCTCGTCGGTGAGCTCCCAGGCGATGAAAAATGCAAAGCCGATGGCCGACACCGTGGCCAGCACAATGACTTCGGGCGAGTGGAACCAGTCGAGTTCCTTGCCCTTGTCGAGCATGATTTGCAGGGTGCTTACCGCCACCACCAGCAGGGCCAGGCCCACGCTGTCAATGGGCAGCTTGCGGATCTGCGTTTCGCGCTTGTGGAACAGTGTCCAGGTGGCGGCTGCCGCGGCGATGCCCACCGGGATGTTGATGAAGAAGATCCAGCCCCAGTGCATGTGGTCGGTAATCCAGCCGCCCAGCAAGGGCCCCATCACCGGCGCCACCAGCGTGGTCATGGCCCACAGCGCCATGGCCATGCCGGCCAGCGCAGGCGGGTAGCTCGAGAGCAGCAGGGTTTGCGCCAGCGGCATCATGGGCCCAGCCACAAAGCCCTGCAGGGCGCGCATGGCAATCAGCACGTTCATGTTGGGCGCCAGCCCGCACAGCCAGCTGGTCAGCACAAACAGCAGCACGCTCATGGTGAACAGGCGCACCTGGCCAAAGCGCTGTGACAGCCAGCCGGTGAGCGGCAGGGCAATGGCGTTGGCCACACCAAAGCTGGTGATAACCCAGGTGCCTTGGTTGGGGCTTACGCCCAGGTCACCGGCAATGGCCGGCAGCGACACGTTGGCGATGGACGAGTCCAGCACGTTCATGAAGGTGGCCGCCGAGAGCGCAATCGTGCCCCACAGGCGGGCCGAGCCTTGCAGCGGCGGGTGGGGGGTGTAGGCGGGGGCAGTGGCCATGGGTGTGCCTACTTGCCGCCCCGGCCCGCATTGGCGGCAATGATTTTTTGCGCTGCTTCCAGTGCACCCTTGTCCATGCTGGCATAGACCTCAGTCTGCACGGCAGAGGTGGGGTGGGGCGCCTCGGACAGCGACTTGCCGCTCTGGTCGGTGATGTCCACTGAGGCTTCCATCGACAGGCCCACACGCAGCGGGTTGCTCACCAGTTGCTGGGCGTCCAGCGCAATGCGCACGGGCACGCGCTGCACCACCTTGATCCAGTTGCCAGTGGCGTTTTGCGCGGGCAGCAGGGCAAAGGCCGCGCCCGTGCCCGCACCCATGCCCACCACCGTGCCCTTGTACTCCAGGCGCGTGCCGTAGACGTCGGAGGTGAGCTTGACCGGCTGGCCGATGCGGATGTTGCGCAGCTGCACTTCCTTGAAGTTGGCATCCACCCAGAGCTGGTTCAAGGGGATCAGCGACATGAGCGGCGCACCGGCCTGCACGCGCTGGCCGAGCTGCACGGTGCGCTTGGCCACGTAGCCGTCTACCGGCGCTGGCAAGGCGGCGCGGTGCACGGCCAGGTAAGCCTCACGCAGCCTGGCCGAGGCGGCCAGCACGCTGGGGTGGCTCTCGATGCGGGTGCCTTCGGTAAGGGTCTGGTTGCTGCTGAGTTGTTCACGTGCGGCGTTGACACCGGCTTGCGCGGCGCTCAGTGCATTCTGCGCAGCGGCCACCTGCGATTGGGCGTGGCCGAGTTCTTCCTTGGACACAGCGCCATTGCCCACCAGCGCCTGGCGGCGATTCAAATCGTCGGTGGCGCGGGCCAGGTCGGTGCGGGCGCGGGTGATGTCGGACTCGCGCACGGCAATCTGCGCGCTCAGTGTGCCGTTGTTGGCATACAGGGTGCGCACCTGGCGCACGGCCTGGGCCAGGTTGGCCTCGGCCTGGTCGAGTGCCACCTTGGCATCGGCCGGGTCGAGTTGCACCAGGGCCTGGCCGGCTTTCACAAAGTCGGTGTCGTCGGCAAAGATGGCCGTCACGGTGCCGCCCACCTGCGGCGTGATCTGCACCACATTGCCTTGCACATAGGCGTTGTCGGTAGCCTCTTCGTGGCGGCCCAGGTACCACTCGTAGCCGCCATAGGCCAGGCCCAGCAGGACGATCAGAGCCACGCCCTTGAGGGCCTTGGCGCGTTTGGAGGTGGGGGCGGCGGGTGGGGGTGCAGCAGGTGCGGGTGCTACCGTTGGGGTCACAGGGGTGTTGGCTTCGGTCATGGTGTGTTGCTCTTCGAAATGGGGGCTGTGTCTTGGTGCTGTGCGGTTTAGCGCGCGGCTTTGCCGGGCAAATCGCCGCCTATGGCGTGCAGGATCTGCACCTGCGTATCCAGCGCACGGGCGGCCAGGTCCAGGCCCTGGCGGCGTTGCGCCAGTACCGGGGCTTCGGCGCTGAGCACCACCAGGTAGTTGGACAAACCGGCCTGGTAGCGCTGCAGGGCAATGGCGTAGGCGTTCTCGGCCGCAGCCTGTGCAGCAGCCTGCTCGGCCTGCTGGCGACGCACGGCCTGCGCGGAGGCCACGCGGTCGGCCACTTCATGCACGGCGTCCAGCACCTGGGCGTTGTAGCTTTCCACGGCGGCATCCAGGTCGGCCGTCTTGCCACGCAGGTTGGCGCGCAGGCGCCCGCCCTCGAACAGTGGCAGGCGTATGGCCGGGCCCACGCCCCACTGCGCGCTGTCGCTCTTGAGCAGGCGGTCAAAGCCAATGCTGGAGAAACCCGCAAAAGCCATCAGGTTGATGTTGGGGTAGAACTGCGCCTTGGAGGCCGCCACGTCTTTCAGCGCCGCTTCCACGCGCCAGCGGGCCGCGGCAATGTCGGAGCGCCGGCCCAGCAGGTCCAGTGGCATGGCCTGGGCCACGATGACGCCGGGAATCTTGTCGAGTGCGGGCAGCTCCAGTTGCAGTGCGGCAACCGGCTGCGCGGTCAGGGCTGCCAGCGCATTGAGCGCCAGGGCCTGCTGCTCCTTCAGCATTTCGATTTGCAGCCGGGCGTCGGGCAAGGCGCTGGCGGCCTGTTGCAGTTCCAACTGGGTGTCAAGGCCATTGGCCACGCGGTCATGCACCAGGCTTTGGGTCTTTTCGCGCTGGGTCAGGGTCTGCTGTGCCAGCCCTGTTTGGGCCTGCAGGCGCACCAACTGGAAATAGCTGCGCGCCACATTGGCTGCCAGCAGGCCGCGCGCGGCGCGGGTGTCGGCTTCGGTGGCGCGGATCTGGCCGATGCTGGCGTCGAGTGCGGCCTGGTTTTTGCCAAAGAAATCCAGCTCCCAGCTGGCGGTGGCCTGCAGGCTGCCGCTGTCCCAGACATTGCCGCCAAAGGGGGCGGGGTAGATGTTGTTGGCCGAGTAGAGCTGGCGCGTCAGGTCCAGTGCGCCATTCACCTGCGGGCCATCCACCGATTGCACGGCGGCACTGTTGGCTGCGGCCCGGGCCAGGCGGGCCTGCGCCACCTTCAGGCCCGGGTTGTTCTGCAAGGCGGTTTGCACCAGGGTGTCGAGTTGCGCATCGCCAAAGGCCAGCCACCAGTCGCCATCAGTTGCCGTGCGGTCCGTGTCTTTGCTGGCGTCCAGGTTTTTCAGGCCCAGGCGGCTGGCATCCAGCGGCTTGGCCGTGGGTTCAATGCCGGAGAAGTTGGCACAGGCGGCCAGAGTAGCCAGCGCCATGCCGCCCAGCACCAGACGGGTGGTGCGGCGGGCAGTGTGGCGGGTGGCCAAGGGGTGTTTTTCAGGAGGCTGCATCGGGTTCTGCTTGGGTGGGGGAGGTGTCTGGGGCCTGGCCTGCAATTGCCTGGGCGTTGTGGAGGATGCGGCGCAGGTAGTCGCGCAACTGCTGGAATTCGGCTTCGCTGAACCCCGCCAGGTGGGCGTTTTGCACGCCGCTCAGGGTTTCCGGTATTTCACTGGCGGCCTGGCTACCGGCCGCTGTGAGTTCAAGGTTCACCACGCGCCGGTCGGTCTCGGAGCGCACGCGTTTGCACAGGCCTTTGGCTTCGAGCCGGTCCAGCAGGCGCGTCATGGCGCCCGCGTCCAGGTTGCAGTGGCGGGCCAGCTCGGCCACGGTGGAGGCCTGGCCAAAGTGGATCTTGAAGAGCGGCACCCACTGCGCACTGGTGAGGTCGGTGTGGGCCAACTGGCGCTCAATTTCTTGCGAGACCATGTTGATGATCTGCTTCATCAGGTAGCCCACACTGTCTTCGGGACGGTAGGTTTCAGCCCGGTAAAAGACGCTTTGCGGATTGATTTCAGCCATGCGGCATTATTACATGCCTAGACAAATATTGCCAGAGCGAACAATGGCATAGCATTTAAATGCCCCGGGTATTTCTATGCCTGGTCGCTCTGGTACTTGCCGCCACCTGCGCGCTTGGCCTGGTACATGGCTTTATCTGCCAACGCCAACAGGGCGTCAGCTGTCTTTGCCTGGTCCGGGTACATGGCGATGCCAATGCTGGCGCCCAGGGTCGCTTGCACGCCCGCCACCTGGTAAGGCACGCTGATGGCCTCAATCAGCTTGTCGGCCACCTGGGCGGCCTGCTCGGGTGTGGGCTTGTCGGTCAACAGCAGCACAAACTCGTCACCGCCCAACCGCCCGAGCACGTCAGCGGCGCGCACGCTGGCGCGCAGCCGCTCGGCCACCTGTTGGAGCACCTGGTCGCCCACGTCGTGGCCCAAGCCGTCATTGACCTTCTTGAAGCCATCCAGGTCAATGAACAGCAAGGCCAGGCGGGTCTGCTGGCGCTGGGCCAGCGCCATGCCCTGGGTCAGGCTGAGTTGGAAGGCCATGCGGTTGCGCAGCTGGGTCAGCCCATCGTGGTGGGCCAGGTAGTGCATGCGCGCCTGGGACTGCTGCAACTGGTCCACCAGTTCATTGAAGCTGCCCACCATGGCACCCACCTCGTCCTGGCGCACCACCGGCAGTTGGGCCAGTGGCCTGTGACCCTGGGCCATGGCGCGCATCTGCGCGGCTGCCTGGTTCAGCGGGCGGAAAACCCAGGCCAGCAACAGCACCAGTGAAAGCACCAGCAGGGCGCCGATCCTGATGCTGCTTTTCACGATGGATTGGAGCAGGGCATCCACCACCTGAAAGGCCTCGGAGGCGGGTGTGCGCGCCACCAGGAACCAGTCGGCGCTGGGTATGCCCACCACGGCCGAAAGCTCCTCCAGGCCACGCGCGTTGCGGGTCACACCGGTGCCGCGCCAGCCAGCCATGGCCTGGTCATGCAGCGGGTTGGCGCCAGGGACTGGCAGCGGCGCCAAACGCATCGCAGCCTCGCTGGCGGTGACAAAAATCCGGTCCCTGGGCGACACCAGCAAGAGGCCACCCGTCCGCCCCACATTGCCGGACTCCACCAGGTCCAGAAAACCGGGTGCTGCCAAGGGTATGACCCCCATGAGCACGGCCACGGTGTGTTGCTGGGCATCGTGTACGGGCACGGCCATCTGCACTACCGCCACCTTGACCGCACGGCCGATGGTGGGCTTGCCGATCACGAAGGGCGCGCCATTGCGCACGGCCACAAACCAGTCGCGGTCATTGAAGTCAAGCGCCCGGCGTCCGTCCACGGGTGGGTAGTCCGCAAGGGCGCCGCGGCCCTGGGAGCCCACCACCAGCAGGCCGCCAGGAAACAGGCCCAAGGCAGAGGTCTGCTGGCGCAGCCAGGCTTCCAGGTTGGAGGGGCTTTGCAGCAGAGGCGGTGGCAGGCTCGCTGCCAGTTGGGTCAGGGCCTGGCGTCGGGCCAGCACCTTGTTGTCGATGTCCTGGGCGACATACCGTGCCAGCGAGAGCTGCTGGGCATTGACGACCTCTTCAATGCCGGTCTTCAGGGTCTTTTCCAGCAGCAGGTATCGCGCGGCCCCCCCACCCGCGACGAGCAGTACGCCAATGGCGATCAACTTGAACGTGAGACTGTGGAAGACTTTCAACGTGCGCCCGCTCTGGCAAAAAACGCCTACTTCAGGATGTCGCCCATGCAAATGTATTTGATCTCCACATAGTCATCCATGCCGAAATGCGAACCCTCGCGGCCCAGGCCCGACTGCTTCACGCCGCCAAAGGGCACATGCTCGGTGGCCAGAATGCCCACATTGATGCCCACCATGCCGTATTCGAGTGCCTCGCCCACGCGGTGGATGCGGCCGATGTCGCGGCTGTAGAAATAGCTGGCCAGGCCGAACTCGGTGGCGTTGGCCGCATCAATGGCTTCCTGCTCGGTGGTGAACTTGAACACCGGGGCAAAGGGGCCGAAGGTTTCCTCGCGGGCGCACAGCATGTCAGCCGTCGCTCCGCTCACGACCGTAGGCTCGAAGAATTGACCCGCCAAGGCCTTGCCACCGGTTTCGACCTTGCCACCCTTGGCCAGTGCATCGGCCACATGGCGCTTCACTTTTTCAACCGCCGCGTCTTCAATCAGCGGACCCTGCATCACGCCGTCTTCAAAGCCATTGCCGACCTTCATGGCTTTGACCTTGGCGGTGAACTTCGCCACGAATTGCTCGTACACACCTTCCTGCACATAGAAGCGGTTGGCGCAGACGCAGGTCTGGCCGGCGTTGCGGTACTTGCTGGCCAGAGCCCCTTCCACGGCCGAGTCGATGTCGGCATCGTCAAACACGATGAAGGGCGCATTGCCGCCCAGCTCCAGCGAGAGCTTTTTCACGGTGTCGGCGCACTGCTTGATCAGGATACGGCCCACTTCGGTGGAGCCGGTGAAGCTCAGATGCCGCACTACGTCGCTGGCGCAGATCACCTTGCCGATGGCAATGGATTGCGCGCTGTCAGCGGTGAGCATGTTGAGCACGCCTGGCGGGATGCCCGCGCGCATGGCCAGCTCAGCTGCGGCGAGAGCCGTTAGCGGTGTGAGTTCGGCGGGCTTGATGATCACGGTGCAACCTGCCGCCAGGGCCGGTGCCACCTTGCGGGTGATCATGGCCAGCGGGAAGTTCCAGGGCGTGATGGCGGCGCACACGCCTATGGGCTGCTTGATCACCATCAGGCGGCGGTTGTTGTCGAACTGCGGCAGGGTCTCGCCATTGACGCGCTTGGCTTCTTCGGCAAACCACTCCACGAAGCTGGCGCCATAGGCCACTTCGCCCTTGGCCTCGCTGAAGGGCTTGCCCTGCTCGGCGGTCATGATGCGGCCCAGGTCTTCCTGGTTGGCCATCAAGAGGTCAAACCATTTGCGCAGGATGATGCTGCGTTCTTTCGCAGTCTTGGCCTTCCAGGCAGGCCAGGCGGCGTTGGCGGCGGCAATCGCTTGCTCGGCCTCAGCGGGCCCGAGGTTGGCCACATCCACCAGCTTGCGGCCATTGGACGGGTCCAGCACGTCGAAACGGGAAGCGCCTGCAATCCATTGGCCGTTGATCAAGGCGTCGCTCTTGAGCAGGCTGGGGTCGTTGAGCAGGGAGAGGGGGGATGTTTTCATGTCCATGGCGGGGTTCCGTGTGAGGGCCAAGGCCCGTTGGCGTCAATGTAAGGGGTCAAGGGTAACGGCTTTTTGTGAATCGCACTGCACCGCATGGGCCGCGCTGTCCGGTGCCACTTGAAGTGGTGTAGTCAGGCCAGTAGCGCATTCAGGAACACATCTGCGCGGCACACCTTCAGTTCGCCCAAGGTGTAGCCGTGACGCAGGTTGCGCACCACCTGACTGGCCTGTGCATTCGGGTGTTGCAATGCAAAGCGGCTCAAGGCCCGGTGGGGCTTTTCGTCGGACAGTTTGCATTCCACCAGGTGCGTGAGTTGCATTTTTTCGCTCAACGCAAAGTCCACCTCGGCACCGTCCTTGGTGCGGATGTAGTGCAACCCGGTCTCTTTGCCTTGTATGTCGTATTGCCATTGCACCTGCTTGAGCAGCGCCGTGGCCACCAGGTTTTCGAAGCGGATGCCTTCGTCACCTTCCACCAGCCCGGTGTCATAAAAATACACCTTGGGCGCTTGCAGCACCGAGCGGGCAATGTTGTCGTGCCAGGGGCGCACCACGAAGACGATGAACAGTGCCTCCAGAATATCCAGGTATTTTTTCAGCGTCACGGGAGACACGCCCAGGTCGCGCGCCATGCTGGCAAGGGACAGGGGTGAGCCCACGCGGCTGCGCAGCATCTGCGCGAACAGCCGGATGGCGCTGACCTCCTGGATGCGCGAAAACTCCAGCACGTCGTCCCGCACCAGTCCGTCGAAATACTGCCGCCGCCAGCGCTCGGCCTGTTCTGCCGTGTCTGCCAGGCAAGGCTCGGGAAAGCCGCCGCGCGCCAGCAAATGCGTCAGCGCGGCATCGGGCGGGGCGCCGCCTTGTTCACACCACTCACGTACGGAAATCGGGTGCAGGCGGATGCCAAAAAAACGCCCCGCCAAAGACTCACCGCCTTGCCTGAAGGCATCCAGGCGCGCGCTACCGGTTACCAGCACTTGCTGGGCTGCGGGCTTGCCGTCAACCACACCTTTGAGCCAGGCCTTCCACTTCGGCATCTTGTGAATTTCGTCCAGCACCAAAAGTGGCGCTTGCGGACTCCAGCGCTGGTTCACGATCAAGCTGCGGTCTGCCGCCACGTCGTAATTGAGGTACTGGCCCCCTTGCTCGCCGATGAGTTGCTGGCTGAGCGTGGTTTTGCCCACCTGGCGCGGGCCGGTCAAGAAAACCATCTTTTGCGCCAAATCCGAGCGCACGCGGTCATCCAAATAGCGTTTCATTGGCGTATTCTGCGACTAAACAATAGTATTGTGTAAAAAAGTCGCGGCTTTATTCCATTGCTATTCAAATTTGCCGTGATTTCGGTGCCCCACAAACCGGGGCGCCAAGCCATAGGCGACACCCTCCTGCGAGAAACGATAATCATGGTCTGACCGCCTCTGGCGCCCGCTGACCCTGCACGAAAAAGCCAAGACATGACCCAGCCCGTAATGAGTGTTGCCGACATTCGCAAGACCTTCCTCGACTTCTTTGCCTCCAAGGGCCACACCGTGGTGGCCTCCAGCCCGCTGGTACCCGGCAACGACCCCACGCTGATGTTCACCAACTCCGGCATGGTGCAGTTCAAGGACGTGTTCCTGGGCACCGACAAGCGCTCCTACGTGCGCGCCACCTCGGTACAGGCCTGCCTGCGCGCCGGTGGCAAGCACAATGACCTGGAAAACGTGGGCTACACCGCGCGCCACCACACCTTCTTCGAGATGCTGGGCAACTGGAGTTTTGGTGACTATTTCAAACGCGAGAGTCTGAAATGGGCTTGGGAGCTGCTGACCGAGGTCTACAAGCTGCCCAAAGAGCGCCTGCTGGCTACCGTCTACGAAGAGGACGACGAGGCCTATGACATCTGGACCAAGGAAATCGGCCTGCCGCCCGAGCGCGTGATCCGCATTGGCGACAACAAGGGCGGGCGCTACAAGAGCGACAACTTCTGGATGATGGCCGACACCGGCCCCTGCGGCCCCTGCAGCGAGATCTTCTATGACCACGGCGACCACATCGAAGGTGGCCCCCCAGGCAGCCCCGGCGAAGACGGCGACCGCTTCATCGAAATCTGGAACAACGTGTTCATGCAGTTCAACATGGACGAGACCGGCGCCGTGACACCGCTGCCTGCCCCCTGCGTGGACACCGGCATGGGCCTGGAGCGCCTGGCCGCCATCCTGCAGCACGTGCACAGCAACTACGAGATCGACCTGTTCGATGCGCTGATCAAGGCCGCATCCCGCGAGACCGGCGAGCAAGACCTGTCCAACAAGAGTCTGCGCGTGATTGCCGACCACATCCGCGCCACCGCATTCCTGGTGAGCGACGGTGTGATCCCCAGCAACGAAGGCCGCGGCTATGTGCAGCGCCGCATCGTGCGCCGCGCCATCCGCCACGGCTACAAGCTGGGCAAGAAGACGCCGTTTTTCCACAAGCTGGTGGCCGACTTGGTGGTGCTGATGGGTGAGGCCTACCCCAAACTCAAGGCCGATGAAAAGCGCATCACGGAAGTGCTGCGCGTGGAAGAAGAGCGTTTCTTCGAGACCCTGGCCACCGGCATGGAAATCCTGGAAGAAGCCCTGAAAGACGGTGCGAAGCTGCTGCCCGGCGATGTGGCTTTTAAATTGCACGACACCTATGGTTTCCCGCTGGACCTCTCGGCCGACGTGTGCCGCGAAGCCGGTGTGGAAGTGGACGCCGCAGGTTTTGCCGCCGCCATGGAAGCGCAAAAGGCCAAGGGCCGCGCGGCCGGCAAGTTCAAGATGGACAAGGCGCTGGACTACAGCGGCGCGGGCAACACCTTCGTCGGCTACGACCACCTGACGCAAGACGCCAAGGTGCTGGCGCTCTACCTGGAGGGCACACCGGTGGCCGAACTCAAGGCAGGGCAAAGCGGCGTGGTGGTGCTGGACACCACCCCCTTCTACGCCGAGAGTGGCGGCCAGGTGGGCGATGTCGGCGCGGTGTTCACCGACTCGGCCCTGTTTGACGTGGCCGACACGCAAAAAATCAAGTCCGATGTGTTCGGCCACCACGGCGCGGTCAAAAACGGCACGCTGGCCGTGGGCGACCGCGTCACCGCCCATGTGGACGCGGCCGTGCGCGCGGCCAGCATGCGCAACCACTCCGTTACCCACCTGATGCACAAGGCCTTGCGCCTGGTGCTGGGCGAGCATGTGCAGCAAAAGGGCAGCCTGGTGGACGCCGAAAAAACCCGTTTCGACTTCACCCACAACGCGCCCGTCACGGATGAGCAGATCCGCGAAATCGAGGCCCTGGTAAACGCCGAAATTCTGGCCAACGCGCCCACGCAAGCGCGCCTGATGCCCATTGAGGAAGCCAAGGACACCGGCGCCATGATGCTGTTTGGTGAGAAGTACGGCGAGATCGTGCGCGTGCTGGACATTGGCAGCACCACCGAGCTGTGCGGCGGCACCCATGTGCAGCGCACCGGCGACATCGGCTTCTTCACCATCACCTCCGAAGGTGGTGTGGCCGCAGGCGTGCGCCGCGTGGAAGCCGTCACCGGCCTGGTGGCGCTGGACTATGTGCAGGGCATGGAAGCCACCCTGGGCGGCGTGGCCGGAACCCTGCGCGTGACCTCCGGCGAAGTGCCGGGCCGCGTGGCCACACTCATGGCGCAGGTGCGCGATCTGGAAAAAGAACTGGCCGCTGCCAAGGGCAAGCTGGCCTCGGTCAAGGGCGACGAACTGGCGAACAGCGCGGTGCTGGTCAAGGGCGTGAAGGTGCTGGTAGCCCGCTTGCCGGGTGCGGACACCAAGACCCTGCGGGACACTATGGACAAGCTCAAGGACAAGCTCAAAACCGCAGTCATTTTGCTGGCCGCGGTGGACGGAGAGAAGGTGCAGATTGCAGCCGGTGTCACCGCCGACACCACAGGCAAGGTCAAGGCCGGTGAGCTGGCCAACTTTGTCGCAGCCCAAGTGGGCGGCAAAGGCGGCGGCAAGCCCGACATGGCCATGGCCGGAGGCACCGAGCCTGCCAAGCTGGGCGATGCGCTGGACACCGTGATGGCGTGGGTGACGGACAGGCTCTGATCTTTTCAGATGGAGTCAGCAAAACGGGGCCTGCGGGCCCCGTTTCTTTCGTATTGGCACAGCACCCGGTTTGGCAGAAAATTCAAACATGAAATTTGAATGGGATCCCACGAAGGCAGACGCCAATGAACGCAAACACGGTGTTGCGTTTGAAGAGGCCAGCACGGTGTTTGGAGATGTGCTTTCGGTTAGTTCCCGTGATCCGGACCACTCAATCGAAGAGAATCGATTTATTACGTTTGGACTTTCCATTCAGGGTAGGGTGCTGCTGGTGTCCCATGCGGACCGAGCCAGCGCTATCCGCATCATCAGCGCCCGGGTTGCAACCCGTAAGGAGAAGCAAATTTATGAAGAAGGCTAATGTTTCAGATACCGAGCTGCGTTCGGAGTACACGCGTTCAGACATGGGTGTTTTGGTGCGTGGCAAGTATGCGGCGCGGTATGCCAAGG
>CANCCF010000036.1 GCA_947374485.1 Comamonadaceae bacterium
GGCTGTTTGAAGGCACGCCCGCGCAGATGCTGGCCTCGCTGGACAGCCTGGCAGCGCTGCCGGGCAACACGACGGTGTGCTGCACCCATGAGTACACCTTGGGCAATCTGAAATTTGCCACGACCGTGGAGCCGGGCAATGCCGATTTGCAGCAGTACCTGGCCCATTGCCAGGTCTTGCGGTCCCAAGGGCTGCCCACCCTGCCCTCCAGCATTGCGCTGGAGCGCAAGATCAACCCTTTTTTGCGTAGCCGTGAGCCTGCTGTGCAGGCTGCAGCCGCAGCCCACGACACTGCCATGGCACAGACCTCAGGCGCATTTGCAACGCTGCGCCAATGGAAGAACGATTACCGATGAATGTTTTGAAATGGTCGGGCCTGTGTGCCCTGGTGTGGCTTGCGGGCTGCGCATCAACGGCCGACCACAAGAGCACGGTGCCCGCTGTTGTCGGCGTCGGACCCACTGCCACGTCGGCGCCAGCCAGTGGCTCGGCAACCACCAGGCCACCAGCAGCCCCGCGCGCCAAGTCGCCTGTGGCAGCGGCAACACCTGCCCCCTTGCCGTCTGCCCAAGGCAGCGCTGAGGCCAACCTGGAGGCGGACAGCCGTGCCAGTTCGCGTGCCATTGCCTCGCTCTCGCCCCCCAAGGACATTTGGGAACGCATTCGCAACGGCTATGCCATGCCCGACCTCGACAACGACCTGGTGCACGACCGTGAGCAGTGGTATGCCAGCCGCCCGGACTACATCTTCCGCATGACCGAGCGCTCCAAAAAATACCTGTTCTACATCGTCGAAGAGCTGGAACTGCGGGGCATGCCCACCGAGCTGGCGCTCTTGCCCTTTGTAGAGAGCGCCTTCAACCCGCAGGCCGTCTCCGGCGCGAAGGCGGCGGGCATGTGGCAATTCATGCCAGCCACCGGCCGCACTTTCGAGCTCAAGCAAAACGTGTTCCGTGATGACCGCCGCGATGTGCTGGCCTCCACCCGCGCCGCGCTGGATTATTTGCAAAAGCTCTACACCATGTTTGGCGACTGGCACCTGGCGCTGGCCGCCTACAACTGGGGTGAAGGCAGTGTGGGCCGCGCCATTGGCAAGAACCAGCGAGCCGGCCTGGCCACTGGCTACACCAGCCTGAGCATGCCCATGGAGACGCGCATGTATGTGCCCAAGCTGCAGGCCATCAAGAACATCGTGGCGCAACCTGACGGTTTCAACTCGCGCCTGCCCGACATTGGCAACCACCCCTACTTTGACAGCGTGACCATTCGCCGCGACATCGACGTGGTGCTGGCCGCCAAACTGGCCGAAGTGCCCATGGACGATTTCAAGGCGCTCAACCCTTCCGTCAACAAGCCCGTCATCATGGCCGCGGGCACGCCCCAGATTCTGCTGCCATGGGACAACGCCAAAATCTTTCAGGCCAACCTGGAGGCCTACAGCGGTGAACGCATGGCCAGCTGGACGGTGTGGGTGGCCCCCAGCACGATGCGTGCCGCAGACGCTGCCAGACGTGTAGGCATGGGCGAGGCAGAATTCCGCAGCATCAACAACATTCCGCCGCGCATGATGATCCGTCCGGGCTCGGCCCTGCTGGTGCCACGCACAGCCCACAGCGAGCAGGACGTGAACAGCCACGTGGCCGACACCGGGCAGGTATCACTGTCACCCGAGATCGTGCTCAGGAAAACCAGCGTGCGTGTGGGCAAGGGCGCTACGGTCGTGAATGTGGCGCAAAAGTACAAACTCAGTGCAGCCAGTGTGGCCCAGTGGAACGGGGTGGCGGTATCGGCCAGCTTCAAAAACAAGCAGTCTGTCATTCTGTACTTGCCGCAAAGCCAGGCCAAGAAGGCGGCCGCGGCTTCAGCGCCCACACGGGCCGCAGCCGTGGCCCCAAAGAACCCCCGCAAGAAGCGCGGCTAGCGATAGCCCAAAAACAGGATGGCCACGTTGGCGGCAAGTGCCGTGGTCCAGACAGCCGTGCGCACCGTGGGCATATCGGCCACATACATCATGATGTAGAGCATGCGCAGCACGATGAACAAAAACGCCAGAATGTCCAGGCGCCCCTGGTGTGCGCCGAGCTGATGGGCAATGACTACAGCCCCTATGAAAAAAGGCAGCGCCTCAAAGCTGTTGGCCTGCGCCGCATTCGCGCGCGCACGCCAGGCGGTCTGGCCGGCCAGCCACTCGCGCGGGTTGGCATTGTCAAAACCACCCTCTTTGCGCGGACGCGCAAACATGCCCCACTTGGCAATGCCCGCACACACAATGGGCAGCAAAGCGGCCACCAATACACACCAGTAGGCCAGTGAAAAATGCGCGTAAGGCATGGGCTTTCAAGCTCCAAAAACAGGGTTCAGGCGGCGCCCTAGCGCCGGTCCACCAGGGCGTGGGCAATGGTGCCCAGGTCCACATACTCCAGCTCGCTGCCCACCGGCACACCGCGCGCAAGCCTGGTGGGTTTGATGCCGCGCGCCTTGAGTGCTTCACTGATGACATGCGCCGTGGCTTCGCCCTCGGCAGTGAAGTTGGTGGCCAAAATGACCTCCTGCACTACACCGTCGCTGGCGCGCTCGAACAATTTCTTCAGACCCAGCTCATGCGGGCCAATGCCGTCGAGCGGGCTGAGCTTGCCCATCAGTACAAAGTACAGCCCCTGGTAGGCGCCGGTGCGCTCCATGGCCGACTGGTCGGCCGGCGTCTCCACCACGCACAGCTTGCTGTGGTCGCGCTTTTCATCCAGGCAGGTGGCGCACACGCTGTGTTCGGTAAAGGTGTGGCAGAGCTCGCAATGGCGCACCTGGGTACAGGCCTCCTGCAAGGCGCGGGACAGGTTTTGCGCAGCCGCGCGGTCGTGCTGCAGCAAATGAAAGGCCATGCGCTGCGCAGACTTGATGCCCACGCCTGGCAGGCGCTTCAAAGCCTGTATCAGCGCGTCGAGCGAGTTGGCGTCGGACATGGACAGCGGTGCTTGTGCAAGGGGCGCTTGGGCCGAATCAGAACGGGAACTTCATGCCACCGGGCAGGCCCGGCATGCCCGCGCTGATCTTGCCCATCTTTTCAGCAGACGTTTCTTCGGCCTTGCGCACGGCGGCGTTGAAGGCGGCGGCCACCAGGTCTTCGAGCATGTCCTTGTCGTCGGCCAGCAGGCTGGGGTCAATTTGCACGCGCTTGACATCGTGCTTGCAGCTCATGGTGACCTTCACCAGACCGGCACCGGACTCACCGGTGACGTCGATATGGCCGAGCTCGTCCTGGGCCTTCTTCATGTTGTCCTGCATGGCCTGGGCCTGCTTCATCAGTCCTGCGAGTTGTCCTTTGTTGAACATGGTTTTCCTTCAAGGGGTTTAAAAAATTATCAGATGGGCTTGATGGAGCCGGGCACGATTTTCGCGCCAAAGTCCCGCACCATCGCCTGCACAAAAGGGTCATCCAGAATGATCTGTTCGGCCGCGCGTTGCTTCTCTTCGGAAGCTGCTGCATTGCGCCGGGCCGGGCAGTCGGTCACGCGGCCAATTTCCACCGCCAGCTTCACCGCAAAGCCTGCGTTGTGCAGGGCCTGCACCAGGCGCTCGCGTGAGCCAGGCTGGTTGAGCGTCTCGCGCTCCACACGCAGCAACCACTGGTCGGTATCCCGCGCCACCAGCTGCGACTGCAGGGCCAGCTCGCGTACCATGGCACCAATGGCCTCGGCGGCCACCAACTGCTGAACCGTGGCATGCCAGAAATCGCCTTCCGCATCGGGCACCAAGAGGGGCGCAGAGGGACTGAAGGCCTGGTCGGAGCGCGACTCGGTTTGCTCGCGCACCGGCACGGCCAGCACCCGGGTCACGGGCGCTGCGAGCCGAACCGGCTCGGGTATGGGCGGCGCTTCTTCTTCATTGGACAGATCGCTTGCCGGGCTGCTGTCACGCACTGCCAGCATGTGACCGGCTGGCATGCCTTCTGCTGGGGCAACGGCCAGGGCAGCTGGCACGGGGGGCGCGTCTTCCCAAGGCTGCACGGCACGCGACTTGGGGGGCACTTGCAGCGGGACCACAGCAGCCAAAGGTGGCGGCATCGTGGCTACAGGCGCAGGCGCGGCCGGCACTGCTGTGCGCGCTTCAGCGGGCTTCAGAGTTTTTTTTTCCGCCGCGGGCTTGAAGGCCAGCAAACGCAGCAGCACCATGGTCAGCGCGGCGTATTCGTCGGGTGCGAGCCCCAGGTCGGCGCGACCATGCAGGCAAATGCTGTAAAGCAACTGCACCTCATCTGCAGGCATCAGCGCCGCCAGCCGTGCCAGGTCGGCGGCCTCGGGGTCGGAGTCGTCACCGGCTGCCGGGCCTGCGGCCTGCAGCACCGCCATGCGTTGCAGCACGGTGGCCATTTCTTCCAGGGTGGACGCAGCACTCAGCCCATTCAGGCGCAGGGTCTCGGAGGTTTGCACCACCAGGCGGCCCTCGCCGGTGGCCAGGGCTTCGATCAGGCGGAACACGTAACCCCGGTCCACACTGCCCAGCATCTGCCGCACCGTGGCCTCTTGCAGCTGGCCAGAGCCAAAGGCAATGGCCTGATCCGTCAGGCTCAGGGCGTCACGCATGGAGCCGCGCGCCGCACGCGCCAACAGGCGCAGGGCCTGCACCTCGGCGCTGACATTCTCGAGCTGCAGCACCTGCTCCAGATGCTCGCGGATGGTCTCGGGTGCCATGGGCCGCAGGTTGAACTGCAGGCAGCGCGACAGCACGGTCACCGGCACCTTTTGCGGGTCGGTTGTGGCCAGCACAAACTTCAGGTACTCGGGCGGCTCTTCCAGAGTCTTCAACATGGCGTTGAAGGCCGTGTTGGTGAGCATGTGCACCTCGTCGATCATGAAGACCTTGAAGCGCCCCTGCACCGGCTTGTAGACCGCCTGCTCCAACAAAGCCTGCACCTCGTCCACGCCCCGGTTGGAGGCCGCGTCGAGTTCGGTGTAATCCACAAAGCGGCCACTGTCGATGTCGGTACAGGCCTGGCAGACGCCGCACGGTGTGGCCGTGATGCCGCCCTGGCCGTCCACACCTTGGCAATTCAACGACTTGGCCAGGATGCGCGACACCGTGGTCTTGCCCACGCCACGCGTGCCGGTGAACAGGTAGGCATGGTGCAGGCGCTGGGTGGTGAGCGCGTTGCTCAGGGCTTGCACCACATGGTCCTGCCCCACCATTTCGGTGAAATTGCGGGGACGGTACTTGCGGGCGAGCACGAGGTAGGACATGGCTTGATTCTACGGGCAGGGCCCCGCCGTCAGAGCGTGGTCAACAGCGTCAAAGAGCTCGACTACAATACAGGCTGACGGGCCTCCCCGCATGGCAAAGCGGCCAACCGGGTCAGGTGGGGAACCAAGCAGCCCTAACTGTGGAGCCAGTGCCGGGGTAAGGCTCGTCAACCCTATTCAAAGTGTTTTGACATTGAGGCGCCGTGCTCTCCCAACGTACCCTCCTCTGGCTCAAGGCCCATCTCCCCCGCAAGAAACCACCCAGCCCCGAGCAGCGCGCCAGAGACCTGGTGGCGGCTGTGGATGCCGGGGGCCTGCCCCTCAACCCCGCCCGCGTGAACGACATTGCCAGGCAACTCGGCCTGGAGGTATCCACCCGTGCGCCCATGCCGGAAACCATAGAGCGCATTCGCCAGGCGCTGCTGCGCACCTGACAGCCCGACTGCAGCCCGCGCCCATGCGCCGCGTCAGCGCTGCAGCCACTCCAGCGCGCCCTGGCCCGCTGCACGCCCGGTGGCAAAGCAGGCGTGCAGCAAGTAGCCGCCGGTGGGGGCTTCCCAATCCAGCATCTCGCCCGCGCAAAACACGCCTGGCAACTGCTCCAGCATCAGGCCTGGCGTCATCACCTCAAACAACACGCCACCGGCGCTGCTGATGGCCTCGTCAATCGGGCGTGCCGCTTGCAGCGTGATGGGCAAGGCCTTGATGGCTGCGGCCAGTTGCACGGGCTCGTTGATCACCGCTTTGTCCAGCAACTCGTGCAGCATGGCGGCCTTGATGCCGTCCAGGTTCAAACGGCTCTTGAGGTGGCTGGACAAGGACCGCGAACCACGCGGATGGTTCACCTCCTGCAACACGCGCTCGGGTGCCATGTCGGGCAGCAGGTCCAGCAAGAAGGTGGCACGGCCATCAAGGGCAATCGCATCGCGCAGCAGGGCCGATGCAGCGTACACCAGGCTACCTTCCACGCCCAGTACAGTCGCCACAAACTCGCCCTTGCGCCGCCACTGCGACCCGTCCGGCAATGCAAAGGAAATGGCCACCGACTTGAAGGGCTGACCGGCAAAGCGGCTTCTGAAATGTTCACTCCAGCCACCCTGCACATCGAAGCCGCAGTTGGATGGCTGCAGCGGCGCTACGGCCACGCCTCTTTGTGCCAGCAGCGGGACCCAGGCGCCATTGGAGCCCAGCCGCGCCCAGCTGCCTCCGCCCAGCGCCAGCACCACCGCAGCGGCCTGGAAGGGCACGGGGCCTTCTGGTGTGTCAAACAGAAGCTTGTTGTCCGCATCCCAGCCGGTCCAGCGGTGGCGCATGTGGAATTGCACCTCGTCGCCTTGCGCGGGATGGCGCAGACGATGCAGCCAGGCGCGCAAGAGGGGGGCGGCCTTCAGGTCCTTGGGAAACACGCGCCCCGAAGTACCGACAAAGGTCTCAATGCCCAGGCCCTCGGCCCAGGAGCGCAAGGTGCTGGCATCGAAGTCTTTGAGCAGGCGCTCGATGGCATTGCGCCGGGCACCATAGCGCCCGGCAAAGGTGTCAGCGCCTTCGGAATGGGTCAGGTTCAGTCCGCCCTTGCCTGCCAGCAAAAATTTGCGGCCGATGCTGGGCATGGCATCAAACACATGCACGGCGTGACCGGCATCTGCAAGCACTTGGGCGGCCATCAGGCCAGCGGGACCCGCACCAACGACGGCAACGGGAAGAGAGTGGTTCATACAGTGTTCAATTTATTCAGCAAGGCAGCCCGGGAGTGGAGCACACAAACGGCGCCTGGTCCGTGAATGCACCCTCACCAAAGCCTCTGGCCACAATTTTGGCTATGCCTTCCATAGAGAGCAGGGCGCTCTTGCCACGCTTGCTTTCTGTCACAATGCCGCAACTTTAGCGGTATCTGAAACTCCCAAAGGAAAGCCCCATGGCCAGCGATCTCATCAAACACGTTACCGATGCCAGCTTCGAAGCTGACGTTTTGCAAGCCTCCCAGCCTACCCTGGTGGACTACTGGGCCGAATGGTGCGGCCCCTGCAAAATGATTGCGCCCATTCTGGACGAGGTATCAGCCAGCTATGCGGGCAAGCTGCAAATCGCCAAGATGAACGTGGATGAGAACCGCGACATTCCGGCCAAGTTCGGCATCCGCGGCATCCCCACCCTGATGCTGTTCAAAGATGGCCAGCTGTCCGCCACCAAAGTCGGCGCGATGAGCAAGGCGCAGCTGACCGCCTTCATCGACCAGCAACTGGGCTGATCACCCGCCCTCTGGGACCACGGCCGTGACACTGCAGCACGGCCGTTTTTTCCTGTCATAATCAAAGCCGTTCACAAAAATCCTTTCAAGGACAAGCGCCCCACCCGGGTGCAGAACGCACAAGGCAAAGCAATCCATCTTGCCTCTCCCCTT
This sequence comes from Comamonadaceae bacterium, assembly GCA_947374485.1. Taxonomy (GTDB): domain Bacteria; phylum Pseudomonadota; class Gammaproteobacteria; order Burkholderiales; family Burkholderiaceae_C; genus Allorhodoferax. The sequence continues at coordinate 7,636 of CANCCF010000036.1, forward strand.
ATTCCCCTGACTTTCGAATTTTTCCGGTTTTACTCCGACCTTTCGGCAAACCTCCTACGGGACCCAATCCATGCATTTAAACGAACTCAAGGCACTGCACGTGTCCGAAGTGCTGAAGCAGGCTGAAGAGCTTGAGATCGAAAACACCGGCCGCATGCGCAAGCAGGAGCTGATGTTCGCCATCATCAAAAAGCGGGCCCGTACCGGAGAGCAAATCATTGCCGATGGTGTGCTGGAAATCCTGCCCGACGGCTTCGGCTTTCTGCGCAGCCCCGACACCAGCTACACCGCCAGCACCGACGACATCTACATCAGCCCCAGCCAGGTCCGCCGTTTTAATTTGCACACCGGCGACATGATTGAAGGCGAAGTACGCACACCGAAAGACGGCGAGCGCTACTTTGCCCTCAACAAGCTCGACAAGGTCAACGGTGGGGCTCCCGAGAGCAACAAGCACAAGGTGATGTTCGAGAATTTGACGCCGCTGTTCCCCAAGTCGCAGATGCGCCTGGAGCAGGACATCAAGGGCGAAGAGAACATCACCGGGCGCGTGATCGACATCATCGCCCCCATCGGCAAGGGCCAGCGCGCCCTGATCGTGGCCCAGCCCAAGAGCGGCAAGACGGTGATGATGCAGCACATTGCGCACGCTATCTCCGCCAACTACCCCGACAGCTACCTGATGGTGCTCTTGATCGACGAGCGTCCGGAAGAAGTGACCGAGATGCAGCGCACCGTCAAGGGCGAGGTGATTGCCTCCACCTTTGACGAACCCGCCGCGCGCCATGTGCACGTGGCCGAAATGGTGATCGAGCGCGCCAAGCGCCTGGTCGAGCTGAAAAAGGACGTGGTGATTCTGCTGGACTCCATCACCCGTCTGGCCCGTGCCTACAACAACGTGGTGCCTTCCTCTGGCAAGGTTTTGACCGGTGGTGTGGACTCCAACGCCCTGCAGCGCCCCAAGCGTTTCCTGGGTGCCGCCCGCAACGTGGAAGAAGGCGGCTCGCTGACCATCATCGCCACCGCCCTGGTCGACACCGGCAGCCGCATGGACGAAGTGATTTTTGAAGAGTTCAAGGGCACCGGCAACTCCGAAATCCACCTGGACCGCCGTCTCTACGAGAAGCGCGTGTTCCCCTCCATCCAGCTCAACCGCAGCGGCACGCGCCGCGAAGAGTTGCTGCTGCAACCCGAGATCCTGCAAAAGACCCGCATCCTGCGCCAGTTCCTGTACAACATGGACGAAGTCGAGGCGATGGAAATGGTCCTGAAGCAAATGCGCGCCACCAAAACGAACAGCGAGTTCTTCGACATGATGCGAAGAGGCGGATAACTAGCTCTAGGCTATAATCTAAGGCTTTACGCGACAAGTACCCCGGAATAGGCTGGGGCGGCTAGCGCAACTGATGGAGAAGACAATGAAAGACGGCATTCACCCCAATTACCGCGAAGTGTGTTTCCAAGACATGTCCAACAACTTCAAGTTTGTGACACGTTCTTGCGCCAACACCAAGGAAATGATCAAGATGGAAGACGGCCGCGAGCTGCCTTTGTACAAGCTGGACACCACCAGCGAGTCCCATCCTTTCTACACCGGCACACAAAAATCCGTGGACAACATGGGCGGCCGCGTGGAGAAGTTCCGCAACCGTTTCGGCAAGACCGCAGCGAAGTAATACGGAATCAGGTTTTGGCCTGAGCCCCTTTAAAAAAGCAGCCCGGTTGTCCGCGCTGCTTTTTTTCTGTCCCTCACCATCAATGCCCACCGCGTGAACCAACCCACCCCCGCCATCGTGTCCCAGGCCGCAGCCAGGCGCCTGCCGCGCGGCGCCCTGCTGTTCTTTTGCCTGGCCTACTTGCTGCCAGGCTTCATCGGGCGTGACGCCTGGAAGAGCGCGGACCTGGCGATGCTGGGTTTTGTGGGCGGGCTGGTGCAGGGCTCGGCCTCCTGGCTGCACCCCACCCTGCTAGGCCTGGCACCCGACAACCCTTCGGTGCTTCCCTATTGGCTGGGCGCCTGGGCCATACAGTGGAGCCCTGGCTGGATGGCCGCCGATTTTGTGCTGCGCCTGCCGTTTGCGCTGTTGCTGGCCTTGGGCCTGGCTGCTACCTGGTATGGCAGCTACTACCTGGCGCGCAGCCCGCGCGCGCAGCCCGTGCCCTTTGCCTTTGGCGGCGAGGCCCTGCCCAAAGACTACGCACGCGCCATGGCGGACGGCGCCCTGCTGGCCCTGATTGCCTGCCTGGGCCTGGCCCAGCTGGGCCACGAGACCACCCCGGCGCTGGCGCAGCTCGGCTTCTCCGGCCTGCTGTTTTATGCCCTGGCCAGCCTGCACTACCGCACGCGCAGCTCCATTGCGGCCGCCTGGCTCGGCGTGCTGGGTTTGGGCCTCAGCGGCGCACCCACGCTGGCCTTGCTGTTCCTGGCTGGTGGCCTGCTGATCCATGTGCTGGACCGCAATGCAGGTGCCGCTGGCGACGAGCAAGACGCGGCCCCATGGCTCACAGCCGTGCAGCTGCTGGCCAGTGGCGCGCTCAGCGCCTGGCTGTGCCTGCGCCTCGATCTGTGGCGCTGGAAGGTGGAGCTTCCCCAGGCCAGCTGGGGCGAGTTCAACGGCGCCGTGCAGTTGCTGATCTGGTTCACCTGGCCCGCCTGGCCGCTGGCGCTGTGGACCATATGGCGCTGGCGGCGCCAGCTGTTCAGCCGCCACCTCAGCCGCCACCTGGCCTTGCCGGTGTGGTTTGTGCTGGTCACCTTGGGCTCCACACTCACCACCGGCTCACCCGACCGCACGCTGCTGCTGGGCCTGCCTGCCTTGGCGGCACTGGCAGCCTTTGCCCTGCCCACCTTGAAGCGCCAGGTGGCCGCACTGATTGACTGGTTCACCCTGATCTTTTTCTCCGGCTGCGGCTTCACCATCTGGGTGGTGTGGCTTGCCATGCAAACCGGCTACCCCAGCCAGCCAGCTGCCAACGTGGAGCGCCTCGCACCGGGCTTTGTGCCGCAGTTCTCCGTGCTGGCTTTCGGTGTGGCCATTGCCGCCACGCTGGTGTGGGCCTGGCTGGTGCAGTGGCGCGTGGGCCGCCACCGCGCCGCCATCTGGAAGAGTCTGGTGCTGCCTGCCGGTGGCGCCGCCCTGTGCTGGACGCTGCTGATGACCTTGTGGATGCCCCTGCTCAACTACACGCAGAGCTACAACGCCCTGGTGGCACACACGTTGGAGCGCATGGAGCCCGCAGGTTGTGTAGAGGCACTGGGCCTCTCGCCTGCCAAGGCCGCCGCTTTCCAGTTCTACGGTCGTCTGCCCCTGAAGCCCATGCAGCCCGTAGCCAGTTGCCCTTGGTTGATCGCCGAGCCGGGCGCGGACCTGTCGGTGCCCTATGCGGTGGACAACCGCCAATGGAGCCTGCTGGCCCAATTGCGCCAACCCTCAGACGGCAACGAGAGCGTGCTGATCTTCAGGCGCCAATAAGGGCGGCGGCAGCCTGCGGGGCTGTGTCGGCCCCCAGCGCATCGGCACGCACGCGAACGCGCTGGGGCGGAAAGCTGATGGAGAAGCACGAGCCCTGGCCAGGCGCGCTCTCGATGCTGAGCTCGGCCCCATGGCGCTGGGCCACGTGTTTCACAATCGCCAGCCCCAGGCCGGTGCCGCCGGTCTCACGCGAGCGGCTGCGGTCCACCCGGTAAAAGCGTTCGGTCAGGCGGGGAATGTGTTCTGGCGCGATGCCCGTGCCCTGATCGCGCACACTGAACACCGCGCCGCCATGGGGCAGTCTGCTCCAGCGCACGCTGATCGGTTTGTCGGGTGGCGAATAGCGTATGGCATTGCCAATCAGGTTGAACATGGCGCTCAGCAGTTCGGAGGCCGAACCGGCAATCTCCATCACCCCGTCAGTCTGGAAGGACAGGCCCTGCGGATCGCTCCACAGCAGGGTGGAGAGGTCATGCGCGTCCTGCTCGCACTGCGCCATCAGCAGGGCAGCTGCATGCCACTCCTGTGCCGGGGGCAAGGGGCTGCCCTCCAGGCGCGAGAGCGTCAGCAGGTCGCTCACCAGGGTCTGCATGCGCTGCGCCTGCTGCTCCATCAGGCCCAGGTAGCGCATGCGTTCGACTTCTTTGAGTGGCAGCGACTGCAGGGTTTCCACAAAGCCCGCCAGCACCGTAAGCGGTGTGCGGATCTCATGCGAAACATTGGCCACAAAGTCGCGCCGCATGGCCTCGGCCTGGTCCAGCGCGGTGATGTCGTGCGAGAGCATCAGGCTGCGCCCCTCGCCATAGGGGTGCATGTGCACCGAGAGCCGCACCGGCTTGGAGCTGGTGCTGTTGCGCCCGGGCATGACCACGTCTTTCTTGAAATCCCGGGTCGAAAAATAGGCCGCAAAACCGGGGTCGCGCACCAGGTTGCCCAAGTGCTGCAGCAAATCGCGGCTGGCGTCCAGGCCAAAGTGCCCGGCCGCTGTCTGGTTGAACCATTCGATGCGGCCCTCGCGGTCCAGCAGCACCACACCGTTGGGTGAAGCCTGCATGGCGGCCAGAAACTCCTGCAGGCGCTTGTCGCTTTCTGCAAGCACGCGGTCGCGGCTGCGTACCAGCTTGCGGGCTCGGTCAAACACCTCGCCCCAGTAACCGCTGCCCAGTGGAATTTGCGTGGTGTCGCCGGAGCGCAGCCACTTGAGCAGGCGCCAGCCGCGCATGCTGTCCAGAGCCAGCCAGACATGGCAGCCCACCAGTGCTGCCAGCAGAGCGAGGGCTTCGCGGTGCACTCCTGCATACAGGAACCAGATGGCCAGCGCGGGTGCCAGCTGGCTCAACAGAAATAAAGCAATGCGCCAGAACATGGGCTACTGTAGTGCCTCAAATGCCACCATGGAGCGGCAGACTTAGCCGCTGGCTTTTTCTGAAGTGACGACCGGCACTTCCGGCTTGGCCGTCAGGCGGTAACCAGCGCCACGCACGGTTTCCACCATGCTGCCTGCCGCCCCCAGGGCCTCGCGCAGGCGCTTCACATGCACATCCACCGTGCGCTCTTCGATGTAGACGTGGTCGCCCCACACCTTGTCGAGCAGCTGCGCGCGGCTGTGCACGCGCTCGGCGCTGCCCATGAAGAACTGCAGCAGCTTGAACTCGGTGGGCCCGAGCTTGAGCGGCTGCTCCGCGAAGCTGACGCGGTAGGTGGCAGGGTCCAGTGTCAGGCCCGCGATGTGGATCGCCTCTCCCACCGGTTCGGGCGCCTTGCGGCGCAGCACCGCGCGCACGCGCGCCAGCAGCTCGCGCGTGGAAAAGGGCTTGGCAATGTAGTCATCGGCCCCGGCGTCCAGACCGGCCACGCGGTCGGCCTCGTCACCGCGCGCGGTGAGCATGATGATGGGGACCTCCTTGGTGCGCGGGTGGGCGCGCCAGCGCTTGGCCAGCACCAGGCCGCTGTCGCCAGGCAGCATCCAGTCCAGCAGGATCAGGTCGGGCACGGCGGCGTCGACCTCGCGCTGGGCACTGGCACTGTCGATGGCCCAGGTGGTGCGAAAGCCGTTGTGGCGCAGATTCACGGCAATCAGTTCGGCAATGGAGGGTTCGTCCTCCACCACCAGGACAGCGGGCATGTTTCTCATTGGATAACCGCCCGCCGGGCCGCCCCAAGGGCGGTTGCGCCCCCTTGGGGGGCAGTGCAGCACACGCAGTGGCAAACGTGGGGGCTCATCATTTCACTAAAGATTCGATGTTTTCCATGCTGGTGTGGCGCACGTCTTCGCCCTTGACCACATAGATGATGAACTCGGCAATGTTCTTGGAGTGGTCGCCAATGCGCTCAATGGCCTTGGCCAGAAACAGCAGGTCCAGGCTGGGCGAGATGGTGCGCGGGTCTTCCATCATGTAGGTCACCAGCTTGCGCACAAAGCCGTCGAACTCCTGGTCGATCAGGTCGTCTTCTTTCAGGATGGCCACCGCCGCATTCACGTCCAGGCGGGCAAAGGCATCCAGTGCCTTGTTCAGCAGGCCCGAGGCCAGATCCGCAGCCACGCGCAGCTCGGTTGATGGCAGCGAGCGCGGTGCGCCGCTCTGGATGATGGAGCGCACCATGCGGGCGATCTTCTCGGCCTCATCCCCCACACGCTCCAGATTGGCGGTGGTCTTGGAGATGGCAATCAACAGGCGCAGGTCGCGCGCCGTGGGCTGGCGCCTGGCGATGATGCTGGAGAGCGCATGGTCGATCTCGATCTCCATGGCGTTGACGCGCGTCTCGTTGGTGGTCACCTGCTCGGTGGCCTCCAGGCTGAACTGCGCCAGCGAATAAATGGCCTGGCGGATCTGGGACTCGACCAGGCCACCCATTTCCATCACCTGGCTGGAGATGGACGTGAGCTCGCTGTCGAACTGGGTGGACAAATGCTTATCGGACATGGTGCTTCCTCGGGTCAGCGGGTGATCAGCCGAAACGGCCGGTGATGTAGTCTTCGGTTTCTTTGCGACGCGGCTTGAAGAACATCTGTTCGGTGGAGCCAAACTCCATCAGGTCGCCCAGGTACATATAGGCCGTGTAGTCGCTGCAGCGTGCGGCCTGCTGCATGTTGTGGGTGACGATGACCACGGTGTAGTCGGCCTTCAATTCCACAATCAGTTCTTCCACCTTGGCGGTGGAAATCGGGTCCAGCGCAGAGCAGGGCTCGTCAAGCAACAGCACTTCAGGCTTGATGGCAATGCCGCGTGCAATGCACAGGCGCTGCTGCTGGCCGCCCGAGAGGCTGCTGCCGCTCTGGTGCAGCTTGTCCTTCACCTCGCCCCACAGGGCCGACTTGCGCAGCGCCCACTCCACGCGCTCTTCCATGTCGGTGGTGTTGAGCTTCTCGAAGAGCTTCACGCCAAAGGCAATGTTGTCGTAGATGGACATGGGAAAGGGCGTGGGCTTCTGGAACACCATGCCGACCTTGGCGCGCAAAAGTGCCACATCTTCCCTGCTGGTGAGCAGGTCTTCACCGTCGAGCAGAATCTGGCCCTCGGCGCGTTGCTCGGGGTAGAGCTCGAACATGCGGTTGAGCACGCGCAAAAGCGTGGACTTGCCGCAGCCCGAAGGGCCGATGAAGGCGGTGACCTTGTTCTCGGGAATTTCAAGATTGATGCCCTTGAGGGCGTGGAACTTGCCGTAGAAAAAATTCAGGTCCTTGACGGCGATCTTGGTTTTTTCCGGAGCCATTTGGGTAGCGGGCATGGGTGTCTCGTTTCTTGAAAGGGGTCAGTTTTTGGCGCGGGTCAGCACCCGGGCCGCGATATTGAGGGCGAGCACGGCCATCGTGATGAGGAAGACACCGGCCCAGGCCAGCTTCTGCCAGTTTTCATACGGGCTCATGGCGAACTTGAAGATGGTCACCGGCAGGCTGGCCATGGGCTGGCCCAGGCTCGATGTCCAGAACTGGTTGCTGAGTGCCGTGAACAGCAGCGGCGCTGTCTCACCCGAGATGCGGGCCACCGCCAGCAGGATGCCGGTGATCACGCCGGTGCGGGCCGCCTTCAGGGTGATGCTCAGAATCACCTTCCACTTCGGCGCACCCAGCGCATAGGCCGCTTCACGCAAACCGGCAGGCACGAGTTGCAACATGTTCTCGGTGGTGCGTATCACCACCGGAATCACGATCAAGGCCAGTGCCACCACACCGGCAATAGCCGAGAAGGTGTGCGCAGGGTGGACCACCACCGCATACACGAAGAGGCCGATCACGATGGAGGGCGCAGACAGCAGGATGTCATTGACAAACCGCGTGGTGCTGGCCAGCCAGCCTTTGGGTTCGAATTCGGCGAGATAAATGCCCGCCATCACCCCCACCGGTGTGCCGACAAAGGTGGCCAGCGCCACCATCAGCAGCGATCCGTAAATGGCATTGGCCAGGCCACCGTCTTCGTTGGGGCCGGGGGTCATCTGCGTCAGCGTGGACAGGGTCAGGCCACCGATTCCCAGGTGAATGGTTTCCCACAATATCCAGGCCAGCCAGAACAGGCCAAAGGCCATGGCGCTCAGGGCGAGGGTTGTGGCCAGCGTGTTGACGCGTTTGCGCTTGGCAAACATGGCCGCACGGGCGGCTTGCACTTGCGCGCTCATCATGATTTGGCTCCTTCGCTCTTGCGCAACTGCGCCAACAACAACTTGGACAGGCTCAAAATCACAAAGGTGATGAAGAACAACACCAGACCCAGGTACATCAGCGCGGCCTGGTGCAGGCCCTCACCGGCTTCGGCAAACTCGTTGGCCAGGGCCGAGGTGATGCTGTTGGCAGCCTGGAACAGGCTGAGCGAATCAAGCTGGTTGAAGTTGCCAATCACAAAGGTGACGGCCATGGTCTCGCCAATGGCGCGACCCAGGCCCAGCATGATGCCGCCTATGACGCCTGTCTTGGTGTAGGGCAACACGATCTTGTAGACCACTTCCCAGGTGGTGGCGCCCAGGCCGTAGGCAGACTCCTTGAGCATGGGCGGAGTCACCTCAAACACATCGCGCATCACCGCCGAAATGAACGGGATGATCATGATGGCCAGAATGATGCCAGCCGACAAAATTCCAATGCCCACCGGCGGGCCGGAGACAAAGGCGCCCAGGTAGGGCACGCCGGTCAGGGCCGCTTGCAAAGGCTGCTGCACATACTCGGCCAGTACCGGGCCGAACACCAAGAGGCCCCACATGCCGTAGACAATGGAAGGAATGGCCGCCAGCAATTCAATGGCAGTGCCCAGCGGGCGCTTGAGCCAGGAGGGCGACAGCTCGGTCAAAAACAGCGCAATGCCGAAGCTCACCGGCACGGCGATCAGCAGCGCAATGATGGAGGTGGCCAGCGTGCCGTAAATCATCACCAGGCCACCAAACTCCTCCTGCACAGGATCCCAGGCGGTGCTGGTCAAAAAGCCCAGGCCATACTTGGCAATGGCGGGCCAGGCGCTGATGGTCAGCGAGGTCAGTATCGCCAGCAGCAGACCCAGCGTGAAGATGGCCGCACCCTTGGCAACAAAGCCAAAAATGCGGTCTGCCAGCGGGCCGGAGCGTGCCCTTTTGACGGGCGGTGGTGTCGTCATGGCACGTGCCTTTTCAGTGACACTCAAAGGGCTGGGGGAATCCCCATGCGCAAGAATGGATGACATGGGGGAACCCTTTGCCTGATGCTGCACTTACTTGATGGCGATGGACTTGCCAGCGGTGTCCTTGATCTCACCCCAGGACTTCTGGATCATGGCCACCACCGGTGCGGGCAGGGGCACGTAGTCCAGATCAGCAGCGGTCTTGCCACCGTTGGCATAGGCCCAGTTGAAGAACTTCAGCACTTCGGTACCGTTGGCGGGCTTGTCCTGCTTGGCGTGCATCAGGATGAAGGTGGCGCCGCTGATGGGCCAGGCTTCCTTGCCGCTGGAGTTGGTGAGGATCTGGTAGAACGACTTGTTCCAGTCGGCACCGGCGGCGGCGGCCTTGAAGGCGTCGTCTTCGGGCTTGACGAAGCTGCCGGCTGCGTTTTGCAGGATAGCGAAGTTCATCTTGTTCTGCTTGACGTATGAGTATTCGACATAGCCAATCGAATTGGGCAGGCGGTTCACAAAGGCGGACACGCCCTCATTGCCCTTGCCACCAGCGCCCACGGGCCAGTTGACGGCCGTGCCCTCGCCCACTTTGCTCTTCCACTCGGCGTTTACCTTGCTCAGGTAGTTGGTGAAGATGAAGGTGGTGCCGGAACCATCGGCACGGCGCACCGGGGCGATGGCCGTGTCGGGCAGCGCCAGAGTCGGGTTCAGGGCCTTGATGGCCGGGTCATTCCACTTGGCAACCTTGCCCAGGAAGATGTCGCCCAGCAGCTGGCCGGTAAGCTTGAGCTGGCCGGGCTCAATGCCCTTGACGTTGATCACCGGCACCACGCCACCGATGACGGTGGGGAACTGCACCTGGCCTTTGGACTTCAGAACATCATCGGTCTGGGGCATGTCGGAGGCGCCAAAGTCAACGGTCTTGGAATCGATCTGCTTGATACCACCGCCCGAGCCGATGGACTGGTAGTTCACCCGCACGCCGGTGGCCTTGTTGTAATCAGAGGCCCATTTGGCATAGATGGGGGCGGGAAAGCTGGCGCCAGCGCCGGTGATTTCCTGGGCGCTGACGGCACCCGCAAAACTGAAAGTGGACAGGGCGGCGAGGGCCAGCAGCGAATGGTTGAACGACTTTTTCATGGGTAAACCTCAGGTTGGTGTTAAGCGACCCCCGAACTCTAAGAAGCTTGTGTGACATTCGTATGACACACTCCACCATATCACCTGAATTCTGTTTGTCACAGAGGCGTCATATTTTCTTCTTAGGCTTGCGGGTTTTAACCGGAGACACCCATGCATATGCCCAATTCCCTCTTTTCCCGCCGCCAAATCCTGGCCAGCACAGCCGTTGCCATGGTGGCTCTGGTGAGCGCCTGCGCCAGCGTACCTGCACCCGTTGGCGTGGCTGACACCATTGCCCGCACCCCCGCACTGAGCACCCTGAGTGGCCTGATTGCACGGGCCGGGCTGGCTGACACCCTGAATGCCGGTGGACCCTTCACGGTGTTCGCTCCCAGCAATGACGCTTTCAAGGCCGTGCCCGCCAAGACCATGGATGACCTGGCGCAGCACCCCGACAAGCTCAAAGCCGTGCTGACCTACCACGTGGTGGCAGGCAAGACCATGGCCGCCGATGTCAAGGCCGCCAAGGTCAAGAGCCTCAATGGCGCCGAACTCGAACTCTCCAAAGCCGGTGACTTCGTGATTGTGGAGAGTGCCGCCGTCACCACGGCCGACATTGCCGCCACCAATGGCGTGGTGCACGTGATCGACACCGTGCTCATTCCTCCGGCCAAGAAGTAAACCATGCGCTCGCTGCGGCCCGACAAGCTGCTGCAGGTGCTGCTGGCATTCAGCCTGCTGGCAGCGGGCACCGCCGCCAGCGCCCAGGAGCTGACGCCGCCCACACAGAAGCCTGCGCAGCCATTGCAATTCAGGGATTTTTTCCAGCAGCCCGTGGGCTCCAAAGGCATGCAAATCACCGACACCCTGCGCCAGGCAGACGGACAGACCATCCGCCTGACCGGCTACATGGTGAAGCAGGAGAGGCCTGGCATGGGCCGCTTCATGCTGACGCCGCGTCCGGTGCAGATGAGCGAGCATGCCGATGGAGATGCCGATGACCTGCCCGCTGCCTGGGTCATGGTCTACCTCGACCCGAGCCAGAAAGACTTTGCCGTGCCCCATGTGCGCGGCTTGGTGGAGGTGAGCGGCGTGCTCAGCGTGGGCCGTCTGGAAGAGTCCGATGGCCGCGTCTCCTGGGTGCGCCTGCAACTGCCCCAGGATGCCACCCGGGGCATGAATGCCTTTGAAGTCACCAATTACCTGCACTCCCTGCAGCACACGCATTGAGTTTCCTGTTTATCAACCGAGCCCAACCATGACCCCAACCCGCTTTGCAAATCCCCGGCTGTCCCTGAGCGCTGCCACCCTGCTGGTGCTGGCCTCGGCCAGCGCCCTGGCCGCCCCCACGGTGAGCCGCCTCACACCGCCCAGCGAGCTCTTCACCAGCGGCAATGCCGCACCAGTGATCGCGCGCTTCTTGCCCGGCCAGCGCTTCGACCTGCAAGCCACCCTGCGCCCGGACGACGCCAGCATGGCCATCACCGAGGCGCGCTTTGCCATCGACGGCAAAATGGTAGACGCCACCGTGGCCCTGCGCAGCTGCGCCACCGGTTGCCTGGCCCCGGTTCCCACCAATGCCACGATTGCCAGCGTGCGTGCCGTCAGCGCCACCAAGCCCGGCGTCCACACCTTCACCGTGAGCGCCAAACAGAGCGACGGCCAGACCGTGAGCGCCACCGGCAACTTCGAAGTCGTGCCCCTGCTGGCCGGTGGCCAGAAGGTCAAAAACATCATCATCATGCTGGGCGACGGCATGGGCGCGGCCCAGCGCACCGGCGCGCGCATCGTGGCCGGTGGCTATGCCCAGGGCAAAACGGTAACACCCCTGGCCATGGACACCTTCCCGGTGACCGGCATGGTCAAGACCGCCTCGCTCAATTCCGTGGTCACCGACTCGGCCCCCGGCATGACCAGCTATGTCTCGGGCAACAAGAACAACAACAACGAAGAGGGCGTGTTCCCCGACGACACCACCGACCCGTTTGACAACCCGCGCATCGAGTACCTCAGCGAGTACCTGCACCGCACCCAGGGCAAGGCCCTGGGCCTGGTGACCACCGCCGACGTGTTTGACGCCACGCCCGCCGGCAACGCCGTGCACACCAGCTTCCGCGGTGCCGGCACCGGCATCGTCGACCAGTTCCTGGACGACCGCAAACTCACTGGCCTGTCGGTGCTGATGGGCGGCGGACGCAAATGGTTTGTGCCCTCCACCACCGCCGGCTCGGCCCGCGGTGACAAGACCGACTACGCGTTTTCTGCCACCGACGCCCACACCAGCGAGATCGTGAAGCGCTGGGGCGCAGCCCCCGGCCAGTTGGACAAGGAACGCGACCTGCTGGCCGAGTTCCAGTCGGCCGGCTTCAGCTACACCGCCGACAAGACCGCGCTGGACGCCATCAACCCGGCCAAGACCGAGCGCCTGCTGGGCCTGTTTGCCCACTCCAACATGAATGTGGCGCTGGACAAGATTGACGGCCGGCGCAACAAGGCGCGCGGCATCACCGGCCGCGTGGTGGACGACTACGGCCTGCCCGACCAGCCCATGCTCGACGAGATGACGGCCAAGGCGCTGGGCGTGCTGGAAAAGCAGAAGAACGGCTTTGTGCTGATGGTCGAAGGCGCATCGATTGACAAGCAGGCCCACAACATGGACACCGAGCGCTGGTTGCTCGACACCATCGAGTTCGACCGCGCCATCAAGCTGACGCAGGAATTCGCCCGCACCCATGGCGACACCCTGGTCATCGTCACCGCCGACCACGAATGCTCGGGCGCGGCCCTGATTGGCGGCTCGCGTGTGACCGATGCGCGCCTGCAGGAGCTGGTGCGTGAAGGCGGCGCAGCCAACCTGCGCGACAAGGTGGTGGGCATTTACGAGCAGGCCGGTTTCCCCAAATACAAGATGGCCGCCGATGGCTACCCCGAAACCACCGACATCGACTACCGCATTCTGGTGGGCTATGGCGCCAGCTCCGACCGCTACGAAGACTACCGCAGCAACGACCGCCCCCTGCAGGACAGCCAGCAGCCCTTTGTGAAGAAAGAGCCGCTCTCGGTCTACCCCGCAAGCCCGCTGGTGCGTGATGTGGACGGCAAGTTCCTCATCACCGGCCAGGTGCCCGGCGACAGCGCGGTGCACACCGCCACTGACATTCCGCTCTCGGCCTTCGGCCCAGGCGCCTGGAGCTTTACCGGCGTGCAGGACAACACCGACGTGTTCTTCAAGCTGGCCCAGGCCGCCAACGGCGTGGTGCTGCCGCAAGGCCTGTTCCCGGGCAAGCGGGCCATGAAGAAGTAAGACACAGCGCCAATCGCTCCAGAAGGCCGACGGTGGAATATCTGCCGTCGGCCTTTTGCTTGGCACACTCAGCATTTCATTTCGCGGCCTGTGTTTGACCCGGCGTTTTTAACGATATAAACTATATACATCGTTTATCAAAGTTGGGAACCCTCATGCAAACCGCCAAGACCGCAACCGAAACCTCTACCGCTGCCGTAGCCACCCCTGTTGTGGCTGCAGTGCCCGCACCGGTGGTGGTCGCCAAACCGGCTGCCAAACCTGTCGCCAAGGTAGCCCGGGCGGTTGCCAAACCTGCTGCCAAACCCGCAGTGAAAGTCGCAGCCCCTGCGGCCAAAAAGCCAAGCGCCAAGCCTGCCAGCAAACCCGTTACCAAGGCCGCTGCCAAGCCCGTGGCGAAGCCTGTTGCCAAGCCTGTTGCCAAGCCCGCAAACCAGGCCGCGGCAAAGCCTGTAGCCAAGGCAGCCCCCAAAGCCGCCAAGCCCGCAGCACCCAAGGTGTCCAAGGAAAAGAAAATCAAGATGGTGCGTGACAGCATCTCCATCCCCAAGGCCGAGTACACCGTGCTCGACGACATGAAGCTGCGCTCCGGCAAGCTCGGCGTGGCCGTCAAGAAGACCGAGCTCATTCGCGCTGGCATCAAGGCCCTGGCGGCACTGCCGGACGCGGCCTTCCTGGCGGCAGTGCGCGCCGTGCCCAACCTCAAAACCGGCCGCCCCGCAAAGGCAGATTGAGTGTCTTGAGCCTGCAACGCAGGCTTCTTCACCTGTTCACCCAAGAGACACCGAAGTGTCACGCGGCGCCGTTACCTTAGAGGGGTTGACCAACTCCTCCAAGGTGATGCCGATGTTCTTCAAATTCTTCTGTGTGAAAAAGATTCTGGACGCGCTGTTTGATGACAGCTGGTGCTCGCTGGGCTTGCCCGAGGGCGATGAGGGTCTGGAACTTCAACTCGCCGACCTCCCATAACAAAGACCCCCAGCCCCGTGCAGGGTTGGGGGTCTTTGCATGAAGAATCAGGCGCTGAGCTCGAGCAAGGGCACGGCAGCTGCCTTGGCTGCCTCCGAGGCTTCCTGAGCCACCAACTCATCCCAGAACACAATCTCCAGCCGCCCGTCCAGGTGCTCCACCAGCGCGCTGCGGCTCTCCACCCAGTCGCCGTCGTTGCAGTACAAAGTGCCGTTGATGTCACGCATTTCGGCGCGGTGGATGTGGCCGCAGACCACACCGGCATGGCCCCGGTGGCGGGCCTCTTTGGCAACGGCCACTTCAAAATCCGTGACGTAGTTCAGCGCCGTCTTGACCTTGCCCTTGAGGTACTGCGAAAGCGACCAGTAGGGCAGGCCCATGCGGGCGCGCAAGGAGTTGAGGCTGCGGTTGAGCTTCAGGGTGAACTCGTAGGCGTTGTCGCCCACATAGGCCAGCCACTTGGCGCACTGGATCACGCCGTCAAAGTAGTCACCATGCGTGACCCACAGCGACACGCCCTTTGCGGTGGTGTGCACAGTGTCTTTCTGCACGGTGATGTCGCCAAACTTGTGGCCGGTGAAGGCGCGGGCAAACTCGTCATGGTTGCCGGGCACAAACACCACGTGGCAGCCCTTGCGGGCACGGCGCAACAGCTTTTGCACCACGTCGTTGTGGGCCTGCGGCCAGAACCAGCGGCGGCGCAGCTGCCAGCCGTCCACGATGTCGCCCACCAGGTACAGGTAGTCGCTGCGGTGGTGCTTGAGAAAGTCGAGCAGGGCATCGGCCTGGCAGCCGACGGTGCCCAGGTGGATGTCCGAGATGAACACCGCGCGGTAGCGCAGCTTGGGCGCGTCTTCATCGGCCTCTTGCGCAGGGTCGCCACCGGCCGCCATGGCCGCGCCCATCCAGTCGCTGGCTGTGAGTGCGGGCACGGCGCGCATCAGGCGCCCAGAAAGTGTTTGCGGTAGCGACCGGGCAAGTCGGCAATGCGCATCAGCATGGGCAGGTCCGCGGTGTTGAAGTCCGGGTCCCAGGCCGGAGCACCCAGCACCTTGGCACCCAGGCGCAAATAGCCCTTGATCAGCGCGGGTGGCTCCACAGCCAAACCGGAGTCCAGGCGCTCCACCGGCAAGGGCAGGCGCGGGCGCACATGGTATTCAATTGGTGCCAGGTGGGTGGCCTGCAGCTGGCGCCAGATGCTGGCTGCCACATCGCCGCTGACCACGCCGTTGTGCAGCATGGGGATGCTGGCGCAGCCAATCATGGTGTCGAGCTGGTTGCGCGTCATGAACTCGGCCAAGGCACCCCACAGCGCCATGATGACGCCGCCGTGGCGGTGCTCGGGGTGCACGCAGCTGCGACCCAGCTCCACCATGCGTTCGCGCAAGCTGCGCAGGCGCGTCAGGTCGAATTCGGTATCGCTGTAGGTGCTGCCCACGCGCTTGGCCTGCACCGGGGTCAGCACGCGGTAGGTGCCTATCACCTGGCCGCTGGCCACATCGCGCACCAGCAGGTGCTCGCAGTAGTTGTCAAACAGGTCTACGTCGTGGCCGGGAATGGGGGTGCTGAGCCGCGCGCCCATTTCACCGGCGAAGACGTCATAGCGCAGGCGCTGCGCGGCGCGTACCTCGTCCTGGTGCTGGGCCCAGGAGACGGAAATGCCTTGCGCCGCCGCCTTCGGTACTTCGATCAGCGTGGCTGCAGGGGCCTGCGCAACAGCACTGTCGCGCACTTGGATGAGGGATTCTTGCGTGGTGTTCATGGCAGAAATTGTTCCCACCCGGTGTGACCCATTCATGGCGCAGGCATGAAGCTTTTGTGACACCCATCACCCAGGTCTGTCACCGGACTTTCATATGACAAGGCTAAATTGCCACATGCCTGCAGCACCTGCCCTCTTCCCTTTCCTGCGTACCGGCTGGCGGCTTGCCGCCGTGCTCGCCGTAGTGCTGAGCACCAGCGCCTGCTCACCGCGCCTGCTCCTGGTACGCGGCGTGGCCGACGGCCTGGCAGCCCAGGGCCAGGCCCCCGAAGACGACCTGGTGCTGGCCCGTGAGGCCAGTGCCTTCTACCTCAAGCTGTCGGAGTCGCTGCTGCAGGAAGTGCCGGACCATGCGGCCCTGTCGCAGGCCCTGGCCAGCGGCTTTACCCAATACGCCTACGCCTTTGTGGCCTTTGAGGCCGAGCGCATCGAGTCCCGTGACAGCCGCGCGGCGCAGGCCCTGCGCGAACGCGCGGCGCGCCTGTATGCCCGCGCCAACCGCCATGCCATGGCCGCGCTGGAGCGCAGCCAGCCCGGCTTTCGCCAAGCGCTGCAGAGCAGCAGGCCCGAAGACTGGCCCACACTGCAGCCCGGACAGATCGGCCTGGCCTACTGGGCAGCTGCAAGCTGGGGCGGCCTGATCTCACTGTCCAAGGACAAGCCCGACACCGTGGCCGACCTGCCGCTGGCCGTGCGCCTGGCGCAGCGGGCCTATGCGCAAGAGCCTGGCTGGGGCCAGGGTGCCCTGGCCGGGTTGATGGCCAACTTCGAGTCGGCCCGACCCGGTGGCTCTGCGGCCCAGGCCCTGCGCTATTTTGACCAGGCCATTGCCCTGGGCGGCGACACTGCGGCCAGCCCGCTGGTGGCCAAGGCCGAAGGCGTGGCCTTGCCCGCGGGCGAGCGCGCTGCCTTTGAAGCCCTGCTGCAGCAAGCTCTCGCGGTGGCTGCGGCCCACCCGAATCTGCAAAACGCCGTGATGCGCGAGCGCGCCAATTGGCTGCTGGCCAGCGCAGACGACCTGTTTTGATTCCATAGCCGCCCGGCTGCCTGACCCGGCATTTCTCTCCCCTTTCACCCACCACTTCCATGCCCAAACTGCTTGCCGCCCTGTTGCTTACCTTGCTGAGCGCCGTCTCCACCCCCAGCGCCACGGCGGCCGATATGCAGCTGCGTGTGGGCACCCTGGCCTCCAAGAATTCGCTCTACCACCGCCAGTTGCTGGAGGTGGGCGAGGCCTGGCGCGCAGCGCAGGGAGGCACCTCAAAATACGTGGTCTACCCGGACGGCAGCCAGGGCGGTGAGGCCGAAATGGCGCGGCGCATGCGCATTGGCCAGTTGCAAGGTGCGCTCTTGTCGGTGGTGGGCCTGCGCGAAATCGAGCCCTCGATTACGGCGCTGCAAAACCTGCCCCTGCTGTTTCGCAGTTGGGAAGAGCTGGACTATGTGCGGGAAAAAATGCGCCCGGCCATGGAGAAAAAATTCCAGGACAAGGGCTTTGTGGTGCTGGCCTGGGGCGACGCGGGCTGGGTACGCTTCTTCTCCAAAGAGGCGGCCGTGCGCCCCGACGACTACAAGCGCATGAAGTTCTTTGCCTGGGGGTCGGAACCGGAGCAGCAGAGCATCATGAAGAGCCTGGGCTACACGCCCGTGCCGCTGGAAACGGCTGACATCCTGCCCTCGATACAAACCGGCATGATCAACGTGGTGCCCTCCACGCCCTACTTCGCGCTGGCCAGCCAGGTCTACAACACGGCACCCCACATGCTGGAGATCAACTGGGCGCCCATCGTGGGCGCCATGGTCGTCACCAGCAAGGCCTGGGAGGCGATGGCGCCCGAGGCACAGAAGGCCCTGCGTGCCGCGGGCGAGAAGGCCGGTGCGCAGATGCGCGCGCAGGCGCGCCAGGAAGTGACGGAGGCGGTAGAGGCCATGAAAAAACGCGGCCTCATCGTGCACAAGCCCAACCCCGCCGAGATGCAGGAATGGAATGCACTGGCTGAGGCCCTGTACCCGCGCATACGCGGCACCATGGTGCCCGCCGAGACCTTTGACGAGGTGTTCAAACAGGTCAAGGCCTACCGCGCGCTGGCCGCCAAATGAGCACCGTGCTGGCCTCGGCCGCACTGGTGCTGATGGCCTTGATTGCGCTGGTGGAAATTCTGGTGCGCCCGCTGGCGGGCAGCGGCATCACCAACGCCTCGGTGATCGTGCAGCACCTGGGCCTGGTGATGGCCATGTTCGGCTCGGTGGCTGCCCTGCGCAATGGCCACCTGAGCAGCTTTGGCAAGGGCTTTGCATCCACCACCTGGCCGCGCCTGGCGGCGTACAGCCAGCAGTACGGAAAACTGTTCGCCGCCCTGGTCTGCGGCCTGCTCTGCATGGCCAGCTGGCAGCTGGTGGACAGCGAACGGCCGGTAGCCCACCTCCTGGCCTACGGCATTCCCATCTGGTGGCTGCAGGCCAGTATGCCGCTGGGCTTTGCGCTGCTGGCCTGGCAACTGGGTGGGCAAGTGGCTGGACCGTTGGGCGGACGCAGCTGGCTGGCCCCGCTGCCCCTGCTGGCGGGCCTGGCACTCGCCTGGCAGTTTGACGGCAGTGCCTTGCCCCTGTGGCCTGCCGTGGTGGCGCTGTTCGCAGCCCTGCTCTGCGGCGCCCCCATCTTCTCGGTGCTGGGTGCGCTGGCCCTGGCGCTCTTTTGGCAGGACGGCCTGCCACTGGCCTCCATCCCCCTGTCGCACTACCAGATCACCGTCAACCCCTCGCTGCCCGCCCTGCCCCTGTTCACCCTGGCGGGCCTGGTGTTTGCGCGCACCGGTGCCGCGCAGCGCCTGGGTGCGGTGTTTGTGGCCCTGTTCGGTGGTGGGCCCACGGGCACGGTGGTGGCCAGTGCGGTGTTGTGCTCGGCCTTTACTGCCTTCACGGGTGGCAGTGGTGTAACCATATTGGCCCTGGGCGGGCTGCTCTTGCCGCTCTTGCGCAACGCCGGTTTTCCGGAGCAGCGCGGCATCAGCCTGGTGACCAGTGCCAGCGCCCTGGGCGTGCTGCTGGCGCCTTCGGTGCCGCTCATCATGTACGCCATCATTGCGCGCGTGCCGATCAACACCATGTTCCTGGCGGGGCTGCTGCCTGCGGCCATCATGGTCGTGTTCCTGCTCGTGCTGGGGGGCTACCTGCGCCGCTTGCCGGGCGTTGTGGCAGCGGTGCCAGTGACCCTGCGTCCCGCCGTGGGCGCTGCCTTGTGGACAGCGAAGTGGGAAATCCTGGCTCCGGTGGTGGCCATCGGCGCGCTGGTCAGCGGCCTGGCCACGCCCACCGAGAGCGCGGCCATCGCCGCGGCCTACGCCATCCTCACACAGGTGCTGGCGCACCGCGAACTGGGCTGGAAGGGCTTGGCGCATACGCTGGCCGAATGCACACAAATCATTGGGGGCGTGATGCTGATTTTGGGCATGGCGCTGGGCCTGACCAACTACCTGATTGAAGCCGGCATACCGGACGCCGCCATCGAATGGGTGCAGGGCGTGGTGCCCAACAAGTGGGTGTTCCTGCTGGTGCTCAATGTGTTCCTGTTTCTGGCCGGGGCCCTGATGGAAATCTTTGCCGCGCTGGTGGTGCTGGTGCCGCTGCTGCTGCCAGTGGCCCTGAGCTACGGCATAGACCCGGTGCACTTTGGCATCATCTTCCTGGCCAATATGGAGCTGGGCTTTTTGTGCCCGCCCGCCGGCATGAATATTTACTTTGCCTCGGCCATGTTCGACAAGCCGGTGCGCTATGTGGCGGTGGCCGTGCTGCCTGCGCTCTTGGCGATTTTTCTCGGCACGCTGGCGATTGCGCTGCTGCCCGCCACAGCCACCTGGCTGCCCGGGCTGCTGCTGGGCGGTGCACCCTGAAACCGGTGTTTACTGCGGCAGCTTTTTGGGCTTGCAGTCGTAGCAGAAAAACATCAGGCCACCCAGAAAACGGTGGATGGCGCCCTGGCTCCTGAGCCGGTGCTGGCCGCACTTCAGGCAGCTTCGCACGTCGCCGTTGCTGCCCATGCCCTGAAACGGCGAGCCTCCCTCCTTGGCCGTGTAGCGCAAGCCGGTGTCGGCAATTTCAGTGGTCACTTCTTTGTACATGCGGCAAGGCCCAAAGCTTGAAAAAGCCCATTGTGTGGCAAGTCCATGGCGTTTGTGTGACCTTGTGCTGAAAGGGCAGGCTGCCGGGCCCCGGACTTCAATCCAGCCCCTGCAGCGCCAACCCGATGGCGTGCACCGCCTGGCGGATGTCATGCTCCCCAATAGCCCCTATGCAACCCATGCGAAAGGTTTCCAACTGCGTGAGCTTGCCGGGATACAGCAAAAAGCCGCGCGCGCGCACGGCCGCATACAAGTCCGCAAAGCGGTAGCCCGGTGTAGTGGGGGCATGGAAGGTGACGATGATGGGCGCCTGGATCGCCGGGTCCAGAAAAGGCTTGAAGCCCAGCGCCTGCATGCCCTGCACCAGCGTCTGGCAGTTGTGCGTGTAGCGCGCCAAACGCGCGCGCTGGCCGCCCTCTTCCTCGAACTGCGCCAGCGCTTCGGCCAGCGCCACCACCACGTGGGTGGGTGGGGTGAAGCGCCATTGCCCGGTCTTTTCCATGTAGACGTATTGGTCGTGCAGGTCCATGGCCAGCGACTGGCTGCGCCCCGCGCAGCCCGCCAAAACCTCCTTGCGGATAAACACAAAGCCCATGCCGGGCACGCCTTCCAGGCATTTGCCGCTGGCCGCGATCAGCGCATCAAAGCGGGTGCTGCGGGCGTCTATTTCCAGTGCGGCAAACGAGCTCATGGCATCGACGATCAGGCCCACGCCAAAGCGCTCGCACACCGTGGCCACCGCCTGCAGCGGATTGAGCACGCCGGTACCCGTCTCGCAGTGCACCAGCACCACATGCGTCACCGAGGGGTCTGACTGCAGAAACTGCTCCAGCGCCTGCGGGTCTACGGCCTGTGCCTCGTCAAAGGGCAGGTTGCTGACACGCCGCCCCATCAGGGCGGTGAG
>CANCCF010000037.1 GCA_947374485.1 Comamonadaceae bacterium
GGATGTGCTGGGGCACCATGTAGTCGGGCAGGGCGCCGCGCAGGCTGTCGCGCAGCTGGGCCACATCGGGCGTGCTGCCGGCTTGCGCTTCCATGTAGGCCACCAGGCGCACATCGCCGGGGCTGTCCTCGCGGGCGGTTACGACCACACGGCCCACCGTGGGCAACTCGCCCAGACGGGCCTCGATTTCGCCCAGTTCAATGCGGTAGCCGCGAATCTTGACCTGGAAATCCAGACGCCCCAGGTGCTCCAGCGCGCCATCTTCGCGCCAGCGCGCCAGGTCACCGGTGCGGTAGATGCGCGCACCGGGCAGGTTGCTGAAGGGGTCGCTCAGAAAGCGTTCGGCGGTCAGGTCGGGCCGGTTGAAATAGCCCATGGCCACGCCCGCACCGCCCAGGCACAGCTCGCCTTCCTGGCCTATGGGACAGGGCTGCAGCTGCGCATCCAGAATCCAGGCCTGGGTGTTGGCAATCGGGTGGCCAATGGTGATTTTTTGCTGGGCGTCGGTGATGCGGCACAGGGTGGACCAGACCGTGGTCTCGGTCGGCCCGTACATGTTCCACAGCTCCACGCCTACTTCCAGCATGCGCGCGGCCAGGGCCGGTGGCAACGGCTCGCCGCCACACAGGGCCTTGAAGCCCGCAGGGGCCTTCCAGTTGGCGTCCAGCAGCATGTGCCAGGTGGTGGGTGTGGCCTGCATGACGTTGACGCGCTGGTCCACGATGAGGCGGGCCAGGGCCGCGCCGTCCATGGCGTCTTCACGTTGCGCCAGGATCACGGTGGCGCCGGTGACCAGCGGCAAAAACAGTTCCAGCACCGCAATGTCAAACGACAGGGTGGTGACGGCCAGCAGGCGGTCTTTGGACTGCAGTCCGGGCTCGGTGCGCATGCTGGCCAGGAAGTTGCAAACCGCGCCCTGTGGCACCACCACGCCCTTGGGCTTGCCGGTGGAGCCGGAGGTGTAGATCACATAGGCGGGTGCATCAGGTCCGGCACTGGCGGGCGCTGCAAGGGCGCCGTCAGGGGACGCGGCAATCAGGGCCACGTCGTCATCCAGGCGCAGCTGGCGCGCGCGCTCCACGCCCGACTGGGGCGCGCTGCTTGCATCGGTAATCACCAGTTGCACGCCTGAATGCTCGGCCATGTAGTGCAGCCGCTCCTTGGGGAACCCCGGGTCCAGTGGCACGTAGGCCGCGCCGGTTTTCAGAATGGCCAGCAGCGATGGCAGCAGTTCGGGCCCGCGCGGCAGGCACACGCCCACCAGTGCGGCCGGGCCCACGCCACGCGCACGCAACAGGTGGGCCAGGCGGTTGGCCTGGGCTTCCAGCGCCGCATAGCTCAGGCTCACGCCCTTGGCGACCAGCGCCACCGCGTGCGGGGTGGCCACGGCCTGGCGCGTGACCCAGTTTTCGATGCGCGCCTGGGGTTCCAGTGCGCTGGCAGTGGCGGCGTTCCAGGCCTGCACGCGCGGCTCGGGGCCGGCGCTGGCCTGCAGGGACTTGGCAAAGGCCGTGCAGTGGTCTTGCAGGCCCTGCACCAGTTCCTGGGCACGCTGGGGGCTGAACCATTCGCTGCTGTAGTGCAGGTCCAGGGTCAGCACATCGCCCTGGTCATAGAAGTTGAAGAACAGTTCGCCCAGGGTGCCGCGTTTGCGGCCTTCGTGCATGGTGGCAGTCAGCGGGGCATAGGCCGACAGGTCGACCTTGGGGTTCATGTTGAAGTACACACCGCTCAGGGGCGGGCGGTCGCCACTGCTGCGCATGCCCAGCGCCCGGGCCACGGTGCCCTGGGTCATGACGGGGTGGTCCAGTGCATCGAGCAGGCGCGAGCGCAGGCGTTGCAGCACGCTCACCGGCGCTTCCTGGGGCTTGCAGTCCACGCGCAGGGGCAAGTCCAGCACGCCGTCGGCGATCAGCGGGCCGTGCTCTTTGAGGCTCTGGCTGGCGTAGGGAATGCTGATGACAAAGTCGCACTGGCCGCTGCGTTTTTGCAGCATCACGGTGACGGCAGTGAGCAGCAGCTGAAACAGCGTGGCGCCGGCCTGGCGGGCCTGCAGGCGCAGGGCGTCGAGCTGTGTGCCGGCGATCTTCATGCGCTCGGTGTCGGCGGCAAAGCTGCGGCTGGCGCCCGGTGTGCGGTCGCCCAGACTCAGCGGTGCCGGCGGGTTTTGCAGGTGCCGGGTCCAGAAGGCAATCGCTTCCTTGCCCTCGGCTCCCTCGACCCGTGCCAGCTCTTCGGTGGCGAATTGCAAAGGCGATTCGGCCGGCTTGAACACCGGTGCCAGGCCCAGGCTGCGGGCCTGGTAGGCCACGGCCAGTTCGGCATTGAAGACGCTGGAGCCCCAGCCATCAAACACCAGGTGGCTGGCCACCATGTGCACCACCACGCGGCCGTCGGCCAGTTCCAGCAGGCTCACACTGGCCAGCGGCGCCTGGTCCAGCTGAAAGTCGTGCAGGCTGGCCTGGTCGCAAAAATCGGCCAGGGACTTGTCACTGTCTGCTTGCGCGCGCAGGTCGATGTTTGCCACCGGGATGGCGGCTTCCGGCAGCAGGATTTGCAATGGCTCGTCCTGGTCAAAACGCAGGCGAAAGGCGTCATGGCGGGCCAACACATCGGCCAGTGCGGCCTGCAGGGCCCGGCGGTTCACGGCGCCGCTCAGGCTGATGCAAAAGGACTCGTTGAGGGCGCGCCGGGCGGCCGGGTCAAAGGCGGCGGCCAGCCAGCGCTCGGTCTGGCCGGGCGACAGCACAGACTGGGTCCATGCGGCCGGCGCGGGTGCTTTGGTCTTGCCTTCGGGGCCACCGGGTGGCAGGGGCGTGCCGGGGCGTGCGGCAATAAAGCCCAGCGCCATCAATTCGTCCAGCGCATCCACAAACACCTGCACGATGCGGTCGGTGTGCGCGTCGGTCATGCCTTCGGTCACGAAGTGGCCAAACTGCTCATACAGGTGCAGGCCGTGGAAGCGCACCAGGTAGTAAAACAGGCTGATGAACTTCTGGTTGTCGTCCCACTGCAGGCGCCAGAGCGAGGCGCAGTGCACGGCTTCCACCGGCGCGCCGCGGGCGGCAAAGGCAGCATTGAGCCGCTCCACCATATGCTGGGTGCGGCCGTTGAGCCGGCGATAGAGCTCCGCGCCGCCGGCCTTGAGGTGCTGCAGGGTGGCTCGCGCCGCGGCCAGTGCCAGTGGGTGGCGCACAAAGGTGCCGGCAAAGTAGGTGACGCCGGCCTCGGGATAGGAGTCGTCGCCGTATTGCCAGTGGCCTCCGTCCAGCGCATCGAGCCAGTGGCTGGCGCCGGCTATGGCCGCAAAGGGCAGGCCGCCGCCAATGATCTTGCCGTAGGTGGCAATGTCGGCACGCACCCCGTAGAACTCCTGGGCGCCGCCCGGAGCCACGCGAAAGCCCGTTACCACCTCGTCAAAGATCAGCGCGCAACCGGCCTGGTCGGCGATCTGACGCAGGGAGTGCAAAAACGCACGCGGCTGTATGGTGGGGTATTTGTTCTGGATCGGCTCGGTCATGATGGCCGCAAGCTCCGAGCCGCGTTCGCGCAGCACGCGCAAAGAGTCTTCGCTGTTCCAGTCCAGCACCAGGATGTTTTCCACCGCGTTGGCCAGAATGCCGGGCGCGGCCGAGAGCGAGCGCAGCTGCTTGGTGCCGCGCACGATCACTTCATCAAAAATGCCGTGGTAGGAGTTGGTGAAGATGGCAATGGTCTTGCGGCCCGTGACCGTGCGGGCAATGCGCATGGCGCCCATGACGGCTTCGGAGCCGGTGTTGCAAAAGCCGATGCGCTCCATGCCGGTAATCTCCGACATCAAGGTGGCTACTTCGGCGGCCATGGGGTGCTGGGGCCCCACCTCCAGGCCGAGCTGGAGTTGCTCGGCCATGGCGGCGATCACGCTGGGCGGCTGGTAGCCCAGCAGGTTGCCGCCAAAGCAGGACAGCAGGTCTATGTATTCGTTGCCATCCAGGTCCCACAGCCGGGCGCCGTTGGAGCGGTCCACCACGATCGGGTAGACCAGGTCTTTCCACAAGGGGTTGAAACCGGTGACCACGCGCGGGTCGGCCATGACCTTGCGGTGCGCTTGGCTGAAGGCCTTGGACTTGCCGCTCCTGGCGTTGTATTTGGCTGTGAAGTCGCCCAGCCACAGCGACTGCGCCGGCGTGAGCCCTTGCTGGGTGCCCAGGGTCAGGCGGGGTGAGGCACCAAAGGGCTTGTCGATGAGCGAGAGCGGGGCTGCCGCAGCGGCTTCGGCCGTTGCTGCAGTTTCGGGCTGGCGCCCTGCGGCAGCGGGAAGCGCAGCCGGTGTGGCGGCTGGCACCGAAGCCGCGCTGACCAGGGCCATGCTGGTGGGTAGGTTCTGGCCGGACATGAGGGCGAGCTGCTGCGCCATCAGCTGCAGCTGCTGCTGGATGAGATGCTGCACCGGGTCGCTGGATTGAGCCGTCGGCGCAAAGAGCGGACCCAGCGCGTGTGCCATGGTGTTGGGCACCGGCGCTGGCATGGCCACAGGCGCGCCCTGGGCCGCCACTGCCACCGGTGCTGGCACCGGGGCAAACTTGTCGGGCGCAATCTGGGTGTCCAGAAACTGCGCCAGCTTGCCAATGCTGTCCAGGTCTTCGAGCAAGCGGCGAAAGCGCAGCTTCACGCCGAACACGCGTTCGAGCTCCAGGGTGGCCTGGGTCAGCGACAGCGAGTCCAGGCCCAGATCGACAAAGGTCTCCTGGGTGTTCATTTCTTCTGCGGGCAGGCCCGACACATCGCTGAGAACCCGCTTGAGTTCACTCTCCAGGTTGGGAATTCGGTTCATGGATAGGGGCTCTTGGAGGGGGTGAAGGGCGACAGGTGCCAGCTGGGGCTGCAAGGCAGCCGCGTGCGCACCGTGCGCAGGCATTGCTGCCTGCTGGGGCTGGGGGCGGCGCGCAAACCAGTGCGCTGCGCCGGCAAAGGGGTAGCTGGGCAGCGCAATGCGTTGGGCCGAGCTGGCCACGGGCCAGGCAATGTCTGCGCCGTTGCACCACAGTGCGCCTACCGCTGACAGGGCCTGGATGGCGGCATTGCCGGGGGCATTGGCGGGGCCCAGCAAGGCAATGTTGCGCGGCACCTTGCCTTGCGGCGTGCGGTGCTGGCGCAGCAGGGCGCTGAGCGCCTGGCCGGGGCCGACTTCGACAAATACGGCATTGTCATGGCTGAGTTCACGCACCAAGGCGCTGGTGAACTGAACCGGCGCGCGCACCTGGCGGCCCCAGTAGCCGGGGTCGCAGGCTTCTGCGGCCTGCAGGGGCTCGCCACTGATGCAGGAGTAGACCAACGCACTGGGTGCATGCAGAGTGGCCTGGCGCAGGGCCGTGGCCACGGCCTCGGTGGCGCCGTCCATGGCGGCACTGTGGAAGGCGTGCGACACGCGCAGACGCGTCGTGCCGATGTCGCGGGCTTCGAGCTGGGGCGCCAACTGGTCTATGGCCGTGTGGCTGCCTGCCAGCACCGTCAGGGTGGGGGCGTTGTAGCCGGCTATTTCCACACCGGCGGGCAGCAGCGGCAGCAGCACCTCGGCCCCCGCACGTGCGGCCAGCATGGCGCCCGCGGGCTGCATGAACATGGCCTGGCCACGCGCAAGCACAGCCGTGAGGGCGTCTTCCAGAGAGAACACCCCGGCGTGGCAAGCCGCGGCGTATTCGCCGATGCTGTGGCCAATCATGGCGTCGGGCTTGAGGCCCAGGCTGTCCAGCCAGGCCAGCAGCGCGTAGGAGAGGCAAAACAGTGCGGGCTGGGCATGGCGGGTTTCGGCCAGCAGGGCGGCCACGGCTTCGTCGGCCGGGTCGCTGTGGATCAGCCACGCGCCCAGGTCCAGACCCAAGGCACGCTCGGTGATGGCCAGGCAGCGGTCCAGGGCTTCGTGAAACGCCGGGACCTCGTCGTACAGACCGCGGGCCATGCCCGGGTGCTGCGAACCCTGCCCAGGGAAGAGGTAGACCAGGCGCGGCTTCTTGGTGGCCGCGGTGGCGCTCTTGGCAGAGCGCAACTGGATGACGGCATCGGTCACGCTGGAGGCCACCACAGAGAGGCGCTGGCCCATCGGCCTGCGCCCGCGCATCAGGGAGGCGGCCACGTCGGCCAGACGCACAGCGGGGTTGGCTTGCAGGTAGTCGGCCAGGTCGCTGGCGCGGCGCAGGGCCAGTTCGGGCGCGCGGGCCGACAGGGGCAGCAGGAACCGGGCCGGTCCGCTGGTGGCACCGGGCGGTGCGGCTGGTGGGGGCGGCTGCGGTGCTTCTTCCAGCACGACGTGGGCGTTGGTCCCCCCCACACCGAAGGAGCTCACGGCAGCGCGGCGCGGCTCCTGGGTGCGTGCCCATGCGGTGTTGCTGGCCACCACCCGAAACGGCGAGTTGGCGAAGTCGATTTGCGCATTGGCCTGCTGGAAATGCAAGGTTCCGGGGATGAGCTCGCGGTGCAGCGAAAGTGCGGCCTTGATCAGCCCGACCACGCCGGCGCCTGCGGTCATGTGGCCGATGTTGCCCTTGACAGAGCCCAGGATGCAGTAGGCGTTGTCGCTGGTGTCTTCGCGCCAGGCACGTGTCAGCGCCGAGACTTCGATCGGGTCACCCAGCGCGGTACCGGTGCCGTGGGCTTCCACATAGCCGATGCTGCGCGCGTTGATGCCCGATTGGTCCAGTGCCATGCGAATGGCTGCGGCCTGGGCCGAGGCGCTGGGGGCAGTAAAGCTGGCTTTCTCGCCGCCGTCGTTGTTCAGGCCGACGCCGCGAATCACGGCGTAAATGGTGTCGCCATCGGCCCTGGCGTCTTCCAGCCGCTTGAGGGCGACCACACCGCCGCCGCTGGAAAACACGGTGCCGCTGGCCTGTGCATCAAAGGGCCGGCAGCTGCCGTCGGCCGACTCCATGCCGTCTTCCACGTGCAGATAGCCCTGGTGCTGTGGCACTGCCACGTTGACGCCGCCAGCCAGTGCCACATCGCATTGGCCGGTGGCCAGAGCCTGCCAGGCTTGGGCCACGGCCACCAGTCCGGTGGAGCAGGCGGTGTGGATGCTCAGCGCCGGGCCGGTCAGGTTCAGGCGGTTGGCGACCCGGGTGGCCACGTAGTCCTTTTCGCTGGCCAGCATGGTGGCAAATTCGCCGTACTTCTCGATCAGCTCGGGCTGTTCGTTGCGCAGGGCTGCGGCATAGACGTTGTTGCCGGTGCCGGCGTAGACGCCGATGCGGGCGTCCCGGTTCTCGGGGTCAATGGCGGCGTGTTCCAGGGCTGTGTAGCAAAGTTCCAGCATCAGCCTTTGCTGCGGATCGATCATGGTCGCTTCGCGCGCGGAGATGCCAAAAAAGGCCGCATCAAAGCGCTCCACTTCGTCCAGCGCGCCGTGGGCTGCCACGAAGTTGGGCCGGTTGCGAATGGACTCGGGAATGCTGGCGTCCACCTCGCTCGGGGCAAAGTGCTGGATGCCGTCTTTGGCGGCCAGCAGGTTGTTCCAGAAGGCTTCCAGATTGGCCGCACCCGGCGTGCGCGTGGCCATGCCCACGATGGCGATGGCACCACTGGATGCGCCGCTGCTGCGCGCCGGCTTCTTGCGCGGCTGTGCCGCGCCGCCCATGCCCGTAGAGAGGCCGGCCGCGATGCCTGCGATGGTGGGGCGGTCATACACGTCGGCCACGCTGGTGTTCTTGAAACCCAGCTCCTTCATGCGCGTGACAAAGCGCATCACCAGGAGCGAACGCGCGCCGGCGTCAAACAGGTTGTGGTCATCGGCCAGGGTGGCTGCGCCCAGCAGTTCGCTCCAGAGCGCGCGCACGGCCTCCAGCGGCTTGCTGAAGGTGTTGAGCGCGCCCTCCACCGGGGGCAGGGGCAGGGCGCGCCGGTCAATCTTGCCGCTGGGGGTGGTGGGCAATTGCTCCAGCGCGACAAAGCGCGTGGGCACCATGTACTCGGGCAGGTGCGCACGCAAATGGGTGCGCAGCGCGGCAATCAGCGCATTCACGTCGCTGCTTGCCGCGTCGCGCAGCACCACATGGGCGACCAGTTGCTTGCCGATGCCGGGGATGTCCGGGGCGTTGACTGCCGCATCCTTGACTGCGGCATGGGCCAGGATGGCCAGTTCGATTTCACCGAGTTCGATGCGAAAGCCATCGACTTTTACCTGCTGGTCGATGCGCCCCAGGTAGGTGAAGGCGCCATCCGGTTCGCGGCGCACCAGGTCACCCGTGCGGTACCAGCGTCCCTGCAGCCCGGGCAGGCCGGAGCTGAAACGCTCGGCGGTCAGTTCGGGGCGCCCCAGATAGCCGATGGCCAGGCAGTCGCCACCCAGCACCAGTTCGCCGGTGGCAAGTCCGGTGTCGGGGTCTGGCTGGCCATTGAGCAGCTCCATGCGGACGTGCGGCAAGGGCTTGCCGATGCAGGGCAGGTCCGGCCACTGCGTGGCGTTTCCGCGCATCTCGAAGGCCGACACCACATGGCTTTCGGTGGGGCCGTACTGGTTGTGCAATTCGGCGCCGGGCAGGCGCGCAAAGAGTGAGCGTATGGAGGGTGTGACCTGCAGTTGCTCACCTGCGCTGATGACGTCGCGCAGCGCGGTAAGCGGCTGGTCTTGCGCGGCTTCGGCAATCATCTGCAGGGCGACGTAGGGCACAAAAATGCGCTCCACACCGTATTCGATCAATGCGGCAAGCAGCAGTGTGGGATCGCGCCGCTGTGCCTCGGGCAGCATGATCAGCGTGCCGGCACAGGCCAGTGTGGAAAAAATTTCCTGGAAGTGCACATCAAAGGAGAGCGGTGCAAATTGCAGGGTCCTGGCGGCCTGGCCCAGGCGGGGGTGCTGCGCATGCCAGTGGATCAGGCCGCGCAAGGGCAGGGCGCCCATGGCAACGCCTTTGGGGCGACCGGTGGAGCCCGATGTGAACAGTACGTAGCTGAGCGCGTTCCCCTCGGCTTGGTCTGTGTGCGCGGCAGCGGCGGGGTTTTCCAAAGTGGGAAAGTCGCCCACCGCGCCACGCAGTTGTGCCAGCGCCCCGGCGCCACCCAGCACCACGCGTGGCGAAGCGTCTTCCAGCATGGCTGCCAGGCGCTCTGCCGGGTAGCCCATGTCCAGCGGGACGTAGGCCAGCCCTGCCTCAATGGCGGCCAGGATGGCAACAATCGACTCAACCGAGCGAACGGCGGCAATCGCCACACGGTCGCCCGCGTTCAGCTGGGCCGCGCGCAGTTGGGCGGCCAGCGTTTGGGTGCGCTCCAGCAACTGGGCGTAGCTCAGCTGTTCATCAACCATGCGCAGGGCGCAGCGTTCTGGATGCTGATGCGCTGCGGCTTGCAGCCAATGGGACAGATGGGGAATGGCGTGACTGTTCATTTGGCGTCTTGCCTGGAGCCAACCAGCCCGGCCATGCGGGCCGCGCTGTAGCAGCCTTGCCAGGCCGTGGCCTTGAGTTGGTCTCGCACGGCATCGCTGCCCACGGGCTTGGGCGTGAGGCCGATGCGGCCGAGCGTGGGGCGCATCAGGTGGTTCATGCGCATGGCCATGCTTTGCCGCGCGGTCTTGCTGGAGTTGAAAATAATGGACATCGAGATGGAGACATCGTCGGGGCCATTCTTGACATGGTGGCCGGCCATAAAGGGGATGTGCAAGGCTTCGCCGGGTTTGAATTGAAAGGTGTGCCCCAGGGGCGCCATTTCATCGCGCCACAGGGGACGCTTGCCGCCATAGGCCATGAAGGATTCGCAAATCTCGGAGCTGGCAACCCGTTCATCCCAGGGGGCAAATACGCACACTTCCTTGCTGCCCTGAAATTGCAGCAGAAATGTGGAGTAACGGTCTATGTGGAAGGGCGTGACGCTGTTGGGTGAAGCAATGAACAAATACAGCATGGGGTCTACCACGCTGTCACCCATGCCGCGGGACTTGCACAGGGACCGCACGTCTGAGAGCAAGTCCTGGAACAAGGGCTGAAACGATGGATGCGCCTCGGGCTTGCGAACCATGACGTAGGAGTTCGAGGTGCGGATGTTTTCAATGGTGGCCTCCAACGTCAAACCGTTGGGGCGATCCAGATGGGCACGGTCGAAATCGTCTTTCTCGTTGAGCAGGCCACTGGAGTAGAAGACCTGGCCAGCAGGCAGGGCCGGCAGCGCGCTGCCCAAATTGGCCAGCGACAGTGCAGAGTGGCCCATCAAACGGTGACCAAACATGAATGCCTGTTGGTCAAGCAAACCCTGATTCAACTCGTCAGAAAAACATTTCATTTTCTATCCGCTCCAGGATTGCCTACTATCGGATTAAATTTAATAAAGGCTTGATGGCACCAAGCGAGCGCCAATATATTATGGGTAAACTTTGTACGGATTTTTTCTGGTCCGCAAAAGCCTGCCATTTTGAAAAGCGAATGCCAGCACCTTGTGGTACCTTGGCAGCTGACACACGGTAGCTTGATGTCATTTTATTTTCTCCGTCTATATTGTCTCATCAAAATGGAGCGGAGCCGGGAGCGGATGGCCCTTCCATTAGTCTGATTGGGCTAATGGGAGGCGGGAGTTTCTGCTTGAATGCATGAACTCCCTTTGCATGGTGTGATCATCCAGCTGATATATCTGTTTGCGCCGACGGGTACGGCATCGGTATTGATATTCAAAGCATTTTCCTTGCAAAAATAACTGCACAATCCCTTACAAAAATGGAGGGCGGGTCAACCGTGTTTGCGGAGTGGAACTTCTAGAATCTCACCAAATAATCTGGCTTGCCAGGGGGCGTTTGTTTTGAAACTATCACGTAAAAGCTTTCTTCGATTGACGTCGGCGACCAGTATCGGCGTTGCCTTCGATGCCCTGCTGACGGCTTGCGGGGGGGGCGGTGGCGGCAGCTCGGGCAATGTGGGCGCGGCCCAGCAATCCGGCGGGTTGGCCGTAGTGGCCGATGCGCCCGGAACGTCCAGCAATGCGACGGTCTCTGCCATTGCCGGGCATTGGTCCAACCCAGCCACTTGGGGTGGCATTCTGCCTACCGCATCGGACCCGGTCACGATTGCCGCTGGCCGGACCGTCATCCTGGATGTGGCCAATGCCGTGTGCTTCAGTCTGGACATCCAGGGCAGCCTGGTGGCCGACCTCAGCAAAGACTTGGGCCTTGCTACCGGCAACATCAACGTGGGCCCAGCCGGCGTTTGGACCATTGGCACCGAGGCTGCGCCCTATCCGGCGGGCCTGAGCTGCACCATCACCCTCAACGGTGCCGAGACCGCCCGTGTCGCACGCACCGTAGGCGGAGCAAGTCTGGGGTTTTCCAATAGCGGCGTCGGGCGCTCCATCCAGGTTCAGCCCGGCGGGCGCCTGAATTTCATCGGGACTGCGCCGGCGGTGACGCGCACCAAGCTCAATGCCCATGCGGCGGCGGCGGCCACCAGCTTTATCCTGGAGGCGGCCAACACCGGCTGGCAAGCGGGCGATGAAATTGCGCTGGGAACCACCGACTTCTATGGCATCGCCAGTGCCGAGCGGCTGGTGCTGGCCGGCGCTGCCAATGGTGCTGCGATTGCCACCACCACCGCAATTGCAGCCAAGCGCTGGGGTGTGTTGCAGTACGTCACCGATAGCGGCATGTCCCTCAGCCCGGGCACGCTCAGCAATGCGCCCGTGGGCACGCCCACCGTGCTGGACGAACGCGCCTTCGTGGTGCACCTGACGCGCAACATCATGGTTCAGGGCGCGAATGATACCGCCTGGATCAACCGGAAGTTCGGTGCCCATTGCATGTTCATGGGCCAGGGCAGCGACATCAAGTTCAACGGTGTGCGCTTTCTTCGTTGTGGACAGGCTGGCGCCATAGGCCGCTATCCGCTGCACTGGCACATGATGAGTTACGACATGCCGGGCGGCATGAACGCGGCCAGCAATGGCGCGTTTTTGGGGGCTGTGACGGGCAATTACGCCAGGAACTGCGCGGTCGACCAGTCCGCCCAGCGCATGATGGTGATCCATGGAACCCATGGCGTGACGCTGGATGCCAACGTGGGCTTTGACATCACCGGCCACGCCATCTTTCTGGAAGACGGCTCCGAGCAAAACAACATCCTCACCAACAACGCCGTGCTGAAGGTGCGTGCGCCGTCGGCGGCCAACCGTCTGCTGAACCACGACAGGGTGGCGGACCCGGTGGACAGTTATTACATCGGCGTCACGGGCTTCAACGGCAGCAGCGGCATGTGGATCAGCAATCCGCAAAACACGGTGACCGACAACTGGGTCAATGACGCCGCTGGCACCGGCATCTGGAATGCCTTTGCCGCAAAGTGCTTTGGTCTGTCCACCAATGTCGGCATCGTGCCCCTTGGCTGCTTGTTCACTTCGTTCCAGAACAACTGGGCCTTTGCCTGCAATGGCGTGGGGGTGCAGACCAACCGCCCGCCGATCAACGATGCAGGTGATACCAGCGACAGCACGCCTTACGAGGGCAGGTTTTTCAACATTCCAGTCATCGGCATGCGCAGCTTCAAGAACCGCGCCGGTGGCTACAGCAACCGGGTTTACGAGGCCAAGTACCAGAACTTCATCACCGCCGACAATGCCGGCCTGGACGTGTTTGGCCAGACCCAGTACGACAGCTCCGTGGCACTGAATTTTCTGGCCGTGGGCGAGTCGTTGAACAACAGCACCTCTTTGCTGGTTTCCAGCAAGCGGGCGGCCTTTGCCACCTACCACGAGACGCTGAATTTCAAGAATTGCATCGTGGTGGGATTCAGCTATGTGGACGGTGGTTTCTACAATGACTCGTCCACAGCGACGGGCGGCGGCATGTTTCGCATGGACGACTTGTACATGCAGCCCACCACCAGTTTCTATGCCAGTACCGGCAACAAGCTCATCAACACACCTGCGCCTTTTCGCACCAAGCCACCCAATCTGGACAGCAAACCGTTGGCGATTGCCAGCATGCCAGGCAAGTTCCGCAATTGGACTTTGTCTG
Source organism: Comamonadaceae bacterium (assembly GCA_947374485.1). Taxonomy (GTDB): domain Bacteria; phylum Pseudomonadota; class Gammaproteobacteria; order Burkholderiales; family Burkholderiaceae_C; genus Allorhodoferax. Next base: position 12,959 of record CANCCF010000037.1, read on the forward strand.
GCGCGATCAAGGACATCAATGGCCTGTTTATACCGGCGGGCAGGTACTGGGTGTATGACGTGCCGTTCTTCACCTACAGCGCCACCAACCTGGTGCAGGTAGCGCCCAGCGGCAGCAACGGGGTGCATACGCCGGACCGCTATTTCGGTATCGACAGCTTCAACCACACGGACGACAGCTTCGACGATTTCATGTGCAAGCTGCCCATCACCGTGACACGCCAGGACAGCACCGGCGTCTCGGTCGGGCAATGGATAGTCGGCGACGGTTCGCTGTCGCCGGTGCTGGGCTGGATGCGCCACTTTGCAGCCCACCAGGGCGGGCGCTACGTGCTGAAGTTTCCCGGCCATATGGCCTCTTCCGTGGTGCAGTTCAACGTGACCCTGATGGACGACCCGAACGACATATTCCTGCTGGGTGTGGAGTTCAACGGTGCGGTACCGGCCAAGGTTTTTCAGAGGGCCCAGCAGTTTGCTTCGTACACGGGCGGCAATGTGCCGGTGAATCCCGGCAACAGCACCACATCGCGCTCGCTCACGGCGATTGGCAGCCTGGCCAGTGTCCTGGGAGATACCACCGGCTCCATCTTCTGGCAGGACACGGCCAACAACATGGTCTGGTTCAAAGTTGCTGTGGGCAATCTGGCGGCGGCCTTTGGCTCCAATTACGCGCCCGGCAGCCAAAGCACCTACAAGCCCGTGGCGGTCGCCGTGACAGCGTGAGGTGGATGGGCCTTGTGCTCTGGCTGTGCGGTTGTGCCGCCTGGGGCCAGACCGCGACAACGCAAGACATTGCGGCCGAGTGCGAGCGGCAAATGCAGGCCGGTGTATGCCTGTCGCGGCCGGACCGCACGCACATCCCACCCGGGCAAACCATGCTGATCAGTGGCGCCGGTCGTGTCTCCTTTGCTGCCTATGCGGACTACATGGATTTGTACGACCCCAAAAATCCCAATGACGCAGCCATGTGCAAACTGGCCTTGCGCTACCTGAACACCGAGCCCCAGGGTGACCACGCCAAAATTGCCAGAGCATTGTGGACGCCGCCAACGCCGCTTGAAGCAGGCCCGCTCGGGCATGGCCCTACAGCTGCAACATCCGCTGCTGCCATCGCGTCCGTCCCCGCACGGCTGCCGCAAAGAGAGGCCAACGTAGTCCTTACCTTTGGCAAGATTGTGCTGCTGGTGGGCGTGGCTTATTTCGCATTCCGGGCCAGCCGCAGGCCATAGGGGGTGGGTGCGGCAAAGGCGGTGACAATAGGCCTTTTGAAGAATACGCATTCGGCAGCAGGGAACCCCATGAATTTGTCGGCCTATACGCAGGGCAAAAATAATAATTTCAATGCCATTCGCATGCTTGCGGCATTGGCCGTTCTGGTGACCCACAGTTTCGCCTTGGCTGTGGGCACTGGCGATGCAGAACCTTTCACCGCCAGTTTGGACATGAATCTGGGCACGGTTGCTGTGGATGTATTTTTCATCACCAGCGGATTCCTGGTGACCAACAGCCTGCTAACCAGGCAAAGTGCGCTGGAGTTTGTCTGGGCCCGCTGCCTGCGCATCTTTCCCGCGTTGCTGGTGATGCTGGTGCTGACGGTGTTTGGCGCAGGCCTCATTTTCACCCGCTTGCCCGCTCTGGCGTATCTGAGCGACAAGGCGGTGTATGTCTATTTTTTGAAATGCGCAACGCTGATTTTCGGCATCGACTGGTCGCTGCCGGAAGTGTTCGACAACAATCCGTACAAGAGTGCATTCAATGGCTCCCTGTGGAGCATGCCCTATGAGTTGCGCATGTATGCCAGCTTGCTGCTGCTGTGGCTGGTGTTGCGCATGGTTCGCGGTGTGCGGATCAAGGTTTTTGGGGCAGCCATCGTTGTGTCGGCCGTCGCCTCGGCGCTGGCGTTTGTGGGCCTGCATTTCACCTCGGCCGTGCAGTACCAGGGCGTAAAGCTGTTTTTCATGTTTTTCACCGGCGCCGCTTTTTTTGTGCTCAGGGATCGAATCGTTTTAATGCCAGCCGTGTTCTTCGGCGGACTGCTCGCTCTGGTGCTGGCAGCCGGGCTGGACAAGCAACTTTTCTTCCTGGCCTACACGCTGGGCATTGCTTACTTGCTGTTTTATCTGGCCTATGTGCCGGCCGGCGCAGTGCGCCACTACAACCGCGTGGGTGACTATTCCTACGGCATGTACATCTACGCCTTTCCGGTGCAGCAAGCCATCGCTGCCAGCATTCCCGGCGTTTCAGTTGCCGCGATGATTGGACTGTCGGCCGTGGTGACGCTGGCGTTGGCGGTGCTGTCCTGGCATCTGCTGGAAAAACGCGCGTTGGGTCTCAAAGGCTTGTATGTGGGCCACACCCGCAAATGGCTGGGATTCGGCCAGCCGGGTTGACCGCGCCGGGCGCCAGCAGGCCCGTGTGGCCCTTACGGCAAGAGGCTGCGGTAAATGGACGCCAGGCGCTGGGCCTTGGCCGGCCAGCGAAATTCGGCTACGCGCTCCAGACACAGACTGGAGCGCACGCGCAGCGCGTCCTTGTTGTCAAGCAATTGCTGCAGGATCTGGCTGATGCGCTCGACAATGTGCTCGCGTGACGTGGGCTCCATCTTGTAGCCATTCGCGTCGGTGACATATTCGCCAATGCCGCCGTTGTTGACCACGGCGCAGGGCAGTCCGCAGGCCATGGCCTCCAGTGCCACAGCGCCCCCGAATTCGCGAATCGAGGGGAAGCAAAACAGATCGGCTGCTTCGTAGTAGCTGCGGGTTTCTTCCTGCTTCACCCAGCCCACAAATTCGACCTGGGTTGTCAGCCCGGATGCGGCGCATTGCGCCTCCAGGTTGGCGCGTTCGGACCCGTCACCCACCAACTTCACCTTCACGCAGGCTCGCAGCTCCGCTGGCAGCCGGGCCAGCCCTTCGATCAGCATGTCGGCTCCCTTGTAGGGGACCAGCCGGCCTACAAACAGGACGCTGAGTACGCCAGGGGCGGAAAAATTCTTTGCTGTGGCGGCTTGGAAACTGTCATCCATGCCATTTTCATAAAACAGCTCCATGCGCTGTTCAGGGTCACCGAACATCTCTTGGAGCATGCCCAGGGTATAGCTCGAGCCCACCAGAATCTTGCTGGCCCGGGTATAGGTCTGCCGGTAGCCAGGCACCAGAAGGCGGCCCAGGGTGCGCAGAAAATTGAAGTGCGCAAATTCCTTGCGCGCGGTGGCCTCAAACCCCCTGGGAAAGGGCACGCCGCCGTTCACAGGGCCCAGCACAAAGGGTGTTGTCTTGCAGGCTTTGACCAGCTTTACGGGGAACCTGGGCATCATGGGCGTGATGGCATGCACGATGTCGTAGTGGCCTGCGCGCACCTCTGCGGCGAACTGCCGGTAGACCTTGCGGTTGAAACTGGCGTAGAGCGGGAAGGTCAGCAGGTGGTAGAGCGGCCAGTTCACGCCGCCGCGGTTGGTTAGCGCACTCACCCAGGCGTAGTAGCGAGCCAGCCAGGGGCTCTCGGGGATGTAGACAATCTTGCGCGCACCCTTGACCGATTCCAGCGCGGGCTTGTTGCGCTCGTGGGTGACCAGGGTGATGTCCACCAGCTTGCTGGTTTCGTCATAAAACTTGAAACCCACCAAGGGTACCGAGGCCCATTCGGGGTTGCATTCGGGCGCCACCATGAGGACTTTGGGTGTTTTGGAATGCATGGAGTCAAAGGCTCTCAGGTGTTGGAATCTGTGTGGGCAATGATGCGCGCCGGTATGCCCACGGCGCTGGCTTGGGGCGGCACATCTTGCAGCACCACGGCATTGGCGCCTATCACCGCATGCGCGCCTATTGAAATGGCGCCCAGCACCTTGGCGCCGGCACCGAAGTCCACATGGCCGCCGATGCGGGGCACACCGCCGTTGCGGCTGCCCAGGGTGACCTGCTGAAAGATAAGGCAGTTCGGGCCAATGCTGCAGTCCGGGTGAATCACGATGCCATTCGGGTGCGGCATCATCAGCCCGCCGCCGATGCGGGTGTTGAGGGGAATGTCGGCGCCGGTGACCACGCTCCACAACCGGTGCCTGAGTACCGCCCACAGGCAGCCGATTTTTGCAGCGACGGAGTTCCTGCTTTTGTGCCTCTGGTAGGCGCGCAGGCTGGCCAGCAGCGAGCGCGAGGGGTTCCAGCTGAAGGGCTTCTTGTATTCACGCGTCCAGTCCGGGACCTGGGCCGATATCTCGGTCATGGCGAAACCTGCGCGGCCGGCGCAAACAGCTGGCCACTGATGCCTTGCGCGATGAGGTATTTTTTTATGCTCCAGTGGGCGCCGACGAGATGGAAACGGAATGCACTGTTGCGGCTGTAGGCGGCCAGCAGCAACAAAAGCCCGGCAAAGCCGGTGTCCACCGCCTGCAAACCCTGGCAGTCCAGGGTGACTGCACCGGGGCTTGCCAGACGTTGCGCAAGCTCGGCCTTCAATGCGTCCAGCGCGTCGCCCACGGCCGCACCCTGCAACGACAGCACACAGGCGCCACCAGGCATTTCGGTGCGGCGCACCTGCAGGCCGCCTCCAGCCGTGCCGGTCATGCAAAGGCGGTACAGGAGCAAGGGCAAAAGGCGAGTGAGGCTGAGCCGGGCCAGCCCGGCAAAGTCCTTGGCATAGCGCTGCCACAGCGCGGGCTCCTGGTGTATGCGCCACAGCCATTCCAGCCCGAAGGTCTGCATCCACGCGGGTGCGCGCTGGAGTTTGCCAGCGACAAAATTGACGACGGCACCCAGGTGGCTGACCACCGTGGGCGCGAGCTGCGCCAGGTTGTGTTCTATCCAGGCGTGGCCCTTGGCCGCACCCAGTGAGACGATGAGAAACTGGGCGCCACTGCGGTTGATGCGCCCTATGGATTCGGGCGTACTCATGTCGGCAATGCTGCCAAAGCCGGGGGATTCATAACCCACGCAATGCAGGCGTTTGCCCTGTGCATTCAGGCGTTCTGCGGCCTGTTGGGCCACACCCTGCGGGCCGCCAAAAAAATAGACGGACAGAGGTGCGCCCTGGCTGTTTTGCAGGGCTTCGACCAGGTCCGAGCCGGCCACCCGTTCGCGGATGGGCGCGCCCAGCAGCCGGGCGATCCAGACAATGGGCATGCCATCGGGCAGGCTCAGGTCACTGTGCAGGACGGCGTCGCGAAAGGCCGCGTCATGTTGCGCAGCCACCAGAAAATTCAGATTGGGTGTGGCAAAACTGCAGGCCTGGCCATTCTGTGCGGCGCGGGCAATGTGGTCGCGGGCCGCGACCAGCGATACCGCATCAAAGGGCAGGCCCAGCAGGCCATGCACGGGCCTTGAGAGTTCCGGTTTTTTGCTTTGCACTACTCGCCTTCGCGCTTGGAGCGCACCCATTGGGACTGTCTGCGGACCAGAAAATAAAAATACACCGGTACCTTGCACAAAACATACCAGGGCACACCGCAGAGCTGCACGAAGGAAATGATGGAGCGTCCGAATGACAGCCAGGCCAGCACCACGGCCAGCCCAAACACGGCCAGCACCGCCGCATTGATCTGCAGTGCCACGGTCAGGCCGCTCCAGAACCATAGTGCAGCCGAGGCAGTGGTCAATGACAGCAGGAGCAGGGCCAGAAACGCCAGAGGTGGCACGCTCAGGTTCATGGCCATGGCAAACAGATTGAGGTTGCGCAGGCGCAGGGCCTTCCAAAGGGCAGAGGGCAGATCCGACAGAATCACGCCCAGGTGCCCATGTTCCCAGCGCGTGCGCTGGGTGCGCACGCCTTCGGCTGCGGTGGGGAAGCTGCTGACCACCAGAGCCTCCTCACAAAACAGGGGTGCGTGGCCTGCAATTGCCAGGTCCAGGCCCAGACTCATGTCTTCCACAATGTGGCCCGTGCCCAGGGCAGCCTGGCTGATATGCGCCCAGCCAAACGCCATACCGGTGCCCATGAGCTGGCAGGGCAGCCCCAACCGGTAGTCACCCAGCGCGCGCACATGGTTTTTGACCACCCAGGCAAACCGGGCCAGCCGGCTGTTGAGGCCGGCGTTGGCGGCAGTCGTCATCAGGTACAGGCCCTGGATCGGGCGACCACTCTGCATACAGCGTGCCGCCAGCGTCTGCAGGGCACCGTCGGCCATTTCGCAGTCGGCGTCCATCACGATCACGACCTCGGGTGGGTGCTGTTGCAGATGGCGCACACCGAACTCCAGCGCATAGCCCTTGCCGCGCAAACCGGCATGGCTGCGCTCTATGACTTCGATGCTGCGGTGCGTGGCGGCAAAGCCTCTGGCAATGGCGGCCGTGTTGTCAGTGCAGTTGTCCGCTACCAGCAGCAGGCGCATGGTGCCGCTCAGTTGCGGCAGCAGCTTTTCCAATACGCGACCCAGACCGGCTGATTCGTTGTGGGCCGGCATCAGGATGCTGACGCTCAGAGGCGCTGTCGCCTGCGGCAGCGTGTGCCGGCTCGGGCGTGCCGGCAAGACGGCGGCCAGCACCTGCACGCTGAGCACCATGACCGGTATGAGCAGCAACAGGCCGACGGCTGCCAGGATGACGGAGAGCGCGCTCATGCTGCACCTTCTTGCAGGGTGTGCTCAAAGTGGCCCGCCAGCTTGCGTGCCTCGGTGTCAATCGAGTGGCGTTCCAGCACCCGAGCGTAGGCGGCATCTCCCATGGCGGCCAGCGTGGCGGCCGGCGCCTGCAGGCAACTGACCAGGGCCGCGGCCAGTTCTTCCACGGAGCCGGCGGCAAAGAGCCAGCCGGTCTGCTCATGCTGAACCAGTTCGGGTATGCCGGCCACAAAAGTGGTGAGCACCGGTCGGCGCAGTGCCATGGCTTCCATGATGACCACTGGCAGCCCTTCTGCGAAACTGGGCAGTACCATGGCGCGGGCGCCCAGCAGTTCGGTGCGTACCTGTTCGCTGCTGATCCAGCCGGTGATGCGCACCTTGTCGGTCAGGCCGTGGTGCTGCACCAGCGCCTCCACCTCGCTGCGCATTTCGCCATCGCCGGCCAGTACGAGTTCCATGGCAACGCCGCTGTGCACCACCTGTGCCATGGCCTCTACCAACAGCAACTGGCCTTTTTGTTCGCACAGCCGGCCAATGCAGACCAGGCGCGGCACATCCGGCGCGCTGCTGGACTGACCCGTGTAAAACGCTTCTTCCAGGCCGCAGTGCACCACTTTGACCTTGGGCCACTGGGTGTGCTCTATCCAGCGGTAGAGCTGGCTGCGCCCGTAGGAACTGATGGCCACCACAAAGGCCGAGCGGCGGATCTTTTCGCCCAGCGCAATGAACTGTGGCTTGTCAAATTCTTCGGGGCCATGCACGGTGAAGCTGAACGTGGGGCCGCCCATGGCGTGGGCCAGGGCGATGATCTCGGTGCTGTTGGTGCCAAAGTGGGCGTGCACATGGCGCACCTCGCGCTCCTGCATCCAGTGCAACAGCTGGCAGGCTTCGGCCAGGTAGATCAGGTGAAAAGGCAGGGGCCTGTCGGCGTGCCTGCCCAACTTCAGGGCCAGCAGCAGGCCGGCCGCAAAACGCAGGGGCGAGCGCAACACGGACAGCAGGCTTGCACGCAACAGTCCGGCGACACCGCGGTGCAGAACAAAGGTGGTCTTTTGCAGTTCCGCCAGATCGGAGGCATCCACCAGCTCGGCGTCCCAGCCTCTGAGCGCAAAACGCTCCACGGCAAAGCCCAGTGCTTCCAGGGCCAGGATTTCCCTGCGCACAAAACTGTGGCTGACCTTGGGGTACTGGTTGATGAAATAGGCGATTCTGGGGTGCATTGTGGGCTTACTTCTTGTATTCAATCAGGCCCGAGCGCGAACCCACAAGCTTGTCGATCTGGAACTTCAATTGCCCCAGCACTTCCGGAAACTTACCCAGCACCAGGAAGAGGGCGTACCACCCGCGCTGCGGCGTGCTGGCGGGCAGCTTGGCACGGATGCGCCAGGCCTGAAGGGGGTAAACCAGGGCGCCAAGCAGGCACCAGGGTGTCCATGCCAGCGCGCCCAGCAACACGCTGGCGGGCAGCAGCAAACCCCATAGCCAAACGCTCCGGACCTGCTGGGCCCAGTGGTATTCGGGCGCTGCACCGTGCAGGGCATGGCCGGCGGCAAAGGCGTAGCCGCTGCGCTTGCTGCGCTTCCACCACTGGGAAAACTTCAGGATGGCCGCGTCGTGCAGCGTCATCTCGTGGTCGAGTCGCCAAATCTGCCAGCCCTTGGCCCGGATGCGCACGCACATCTCGGGCTCCTCGCCGGCAATCAGGTCCTCCCGGTAGCCGCCGACCTGGCGCAGTGTGTCAAGGCGCACCATGGCGTCACCACCGCAGCTGCTGGTCTGCCCGATGCGGGTGTTCCATTCGATGTCGCAAAACTGGTTGTACAGGCTGTTTTGCGGGAAACGTTCGCGCCTGCGCCCGCACACCACGGCCGCGTCCGCATGCAGGTCCAGATAGCCTCGTGCAGTGTCCAGCCAGCCAGCCACGATTTCACAATCGCCGTCCATGAACTGCACATAGCGCAGCCCGGGATGCAGGGCGGCGGCGCGCTGAAATCCGGCGTTGCGTGCGCGTGCGGCCGTAAACGGCTGCGCCATGTCAAGCGCGACAAGCTCGCAACCCAAGGCAGTGGCCAGGGCCACAGAGCCATCGGTGGAGCCGGAATCGACATAGACCACCAGTGCGCGGGGGGCCGCAACGCGCAGGGATTGCAGGCAGACCTTCAGCCGCTCGCCTTCATTCCTGCCGATGACGACAATCGCCAAGACGGGCTTTGTGCCGGCGGCATCACTCATGGTGCCTGTCATGGAAGGGGATGCAAGGGCTTGATGACGGCAGGTATGCCCACTGCCAGGGAGTTGTCGGGAACATCGCGCGTGACCACGGCGTTGGCTCCGATGATGACGTTGTTGCCGATCTGTATATTGCCCAGGACCTTGGCCCCGGCGCCCACATCCACGTTGTTGCCGAAGCGCGGAGCACAAGGATCGCAGACGCGCTTGAGGCCCACCACCACGCCGGTGCGGATGCGGCAGTTGTCGCCGAAGCTGGCATAGCCGCTCACCACGATACCCCCCGAGTGGTCAATGACAAAACCTTTGCCAAGGCTGACTTCACACGGCAACTCGATGCCGGTGATGATTTGGGTCAGTTTGAACAGGATCTTGTAGAGCAATGAAAAGGGTTTTCTCAACCAGCCCCAGGCGATGGTGTAGCGCCAGCGCCCGAACCGGTATACCAGCATCGCCCAAAACCCCTGGGCGCCCCAGTCGCCAGCGTAGGCTTGCAAATCGGCACGTATATCGTTGAACATAACCCCATTTTATAGCGCTGCAAATACCCGGATTTTTTCGACTGGCTGCATTCAAAAATGCAGCTTCATTCGTTCAATATGCTGTTCAGGCCGCTGGCGTTCGTCTGGCAAAATAGGATGGACGATGCGGTGTTTGAAACATCCAGGAGCTCCCCCGGCCAGCGCCCCGTATGTCGAATACCTGAAATCTGCATGACTCAAAATAAATTCAATTTACGTGCGGCCTTTCTCAAAGGATCGGCATGGAACCTGCTAGGCATGGGTTCCGGGCAGATTCTGCGGTTCATTAAAAATCTCATCCTGACGCGTCTTCTGGCTCCTGAAACATATGGGGTGATGGCCATCGTCTGGACCTTTCTGTATGCCATCAACATGCTCACCGATGCGGGCCTGGAAGCGGCGGCCCTGCGACATCCCCGGGGTGAGGAAGATGCTTTCCTGAATACGGTATGGACGGTCAAGGTGGTTCGCGGCGCCATGCTGTTTGGCATTGCCTGCGTCATTTCCTATCCGGTGTCGGTGGTTTACGGTACTGCGGCGCTGGTCTGGTTGATTCCGGTGGCCGCCATGACCTCGCTGATTGATGGATTCAGTTCCACGAATGCCTATCGGCTCAAGCGACAAATGAATTTTCGGAGCCTGTCCATTATTGAAGCCTCCAACGAAATTCTCATGGCCATCATCACCTTGGCCTGGGCACGTTATGCGCCGGGATACATGGCCTTGCTGGGGGGGGCATTGTTCGGAGCGGTCTTTCATGTGGTGTGCACCCATACGCTTATCCCCGGGGCACGCAACCATTTTGATTGGGACCGGACCGCCTCGCGCGAGCTTTTCCATTTTGGCAAATGGGTTTTCTTCAGCAGTTCAGTCTATTTGCTGTATTCGCAGGGCGATCGCATGCTCTTGGGTTTGTATATCGAACCTGCACTGTTGGGCGTCTACAGCGTGGCCATCATGATGAGCGAGGTAGTCGGTGGTGTGGTCAGCCGCATCAACTCATCGGTGGTGTATGCCACCTTGACCCGGGTGCAGCATGACGGCGTGGAAAAAATAAAATCCGTGCTGAACAAGATAAGACTGGTATTTGATGCGGTGTTCATCGTTCCCATCGGCATTCTGTCAGCGATCGCGCCGTGGCTGATAGAGCATCTCTACGACAAAAGGTACCATGCCGCCGGCTGGATGCTGCAGATACTTTGCATCCGCTTGGTCATGGCCACCATGCTGTCGAGCAGCGACAGTTGCCTGATTGCCATAGGAAAACCAAAATTTGGCCTGTACCAAAATATTTGCCGGGCCATCTGGTTGCTGCTGGCGGTACCCACAGCCTTTCATCAGTGGGGCTTCCAGGGTGCCGTGTTTGCCATTGCTGGCACGGAAATCGGAGCCATCGCCGTGCTGTGGTATGGGTTGGCACAGGAAAAGATATTTACGCCGCTGAACGAGGCAAGGAGCATCGGTCTGGCCTTTGCAGGCTACGCGTCAGGCCTTTTGTTTTTGTGGCTGCAGAGTGCCATTTAGCGCCGCGGGCAGTCGGGCGTAGGCCAGCGCCAACGCAGCCATGCAGATGTAGATGGGCTGAATATGGAAGATGGTGCTGCAGACGCCAATCATTAGCAGGATACTGGCCAAAATTGCCAGCAGCACTCGGCCAAGCAGCCGATCGGCATCATCCAGGGTGCGGGCAAAGGTGGATTGATACGCAGCTTTCAGTATGCTCACAAAGAAACCCACAAAAAGAGCCAAACCAACCAGCCCGGAGTCCAGCGCCACGGCCAGATAGGAATTCACGATGTCGATAAGGCCTTGGCCCTGGCGCAGAACCTCCATTTTCAACAGGTAATCGTTGGAGCCGAACCAGGGATTCTGTCCAATCACTCCAAGTGAGGTGTCCAGAACCAATTGACGATAACTGACGCTGCCTTCATCCAGTGTCCCAACAAAGGGCAAATAAGACAAAATCTTGGCGCCGGTTTCGCTGCCGGACAAAAGGAATGCGGCAAACACGGTTAGCAGGCCCAGTTGCAACAAGCGCTTGCCTTTTTGTTTTGCGCTGAGTACCAAGACCATGCCCAGCAAGGCCAGACCCACCCAGGGGCCCTTGGAAAGCGAGGCTATTTCGGCCGACGTCAAAAGCAATAATCCCAGCCAATACTGCGTTCTGGATTTGATGAATTGGCCAAGGTAGATATAGGTGCCAATCAGCACCACTTGAACGTAGCCAAAAACTATGGGTTGGCCACTGGTTGCCAGCGCGCGCAGGAAATCTCCACGTTGGATGTATTCCGGAGCCCAGCCCGTCCCCAGTTTGTCACTAAAGGGGCGATAGAGGAGCCAGCGTCTGAAAAATTCAAACACTCCAACGCCGGCAACCAAGAGTCCGCCCAGCGCAAAATTGGCCAGGATCCCCTTGAAATCGCCAAGGCTTTTGATGCTTCGGCTGATGGCGAAGTAAGGAATAAATATATCGAACGCAATATTGATGATGTACCGGATGATTCCGGCGGTGTCATCATATTGCATGCGCAAGATAATATTCAGCATAAAATATGCCATCAGTATCTTGTCTGGCGCATTGATCTTTCTGCCATGGGAAACAAGATGTTGCATGCAAACTGGCAAAAGAGTGGCCAGTGTCACCATTTGCAAATAATCGATACTGATGAAATACCGTATTCCGGCAAACCCAGGAATTTCAAATTTTGTTTGCGGCAATATCAATAAGAGAAAGAAAAAAACATTTATTTTCTCTCTCTCTTTATATTTGATATGCAAAAGAATACCGCTCAATATGAGCAGGAATATCCAGAAGCTGGGTGCCAAAAAACCTGTAAGGGTGATCGCATACCAGTAGATTCTGAGTCGGTCAAAGGTTGCCGCTGGTATCAGGGCGCCGACAAATGCCGGCTTTGCAAAATAGAAAACCGAAGTGCCAATGGTCAGTACGACAATCAGCGCTTTCAGGTACTCAGGCATGTTGCGGATCAACTGGCGTCATGGGCACCACGTCAATCAGCGGCGGGTTGTTCATGACCGATCCAACCACATTGATATTGGAACGCTTCAGGTCGGCAATTAACCCGGTAAACGCCTTGATACTGGTTTCATTGGCCCGTGCCACTGCCAACGCGGCGCCTGCTTGCGCAGCAACAATCAAGGCGTCTGCACCGTCTGCCAATGACGAGGTGTCAATCAGCACGATGTCATAGGTCTTGCGGGCCCAGTCAAACAATTCGGAGAGGTTGGCACGGTTCAGCAGTTCCAGCGGGTTGGGTGGAATGGGGCCGGCCGGAATGACATGCAGATTCGTCAGAAAAGGCACGGTTTGCAGTGCGCTCGCAACGTCCGACCGCCCTGCCAACAGGCTGGAAAAGCCCAGTTGGTTCTGCAGCTGGAACAGGACATGCTGGCGTGGAGCACGCATGTTGGTGTCTATCAATAGCGTTCGCTCGCCCATTTGGGCAAATACGATGGCCAGGTTGGCTGATAGGTAGCTGCGCCCTTCTGCACGCCCGGCACCCGTTACGGCCAGCATTTCGCGGCCTTTTGCGTCGTCAAACCAGCGCAGTTTCAACTGGCTGCGAATCGCACGCAACTGGTCCACTTCATGGCTGAACGGCTTGTAGGCCGCAACCAGTTCATCATTGGTATGCAGGCCACTGGCCCGCGGCAAGTAGTTGTATTGGTACTGGTAGGACAGGGCATAGCGGATATCGCCTTCACTGATAAGCCCCATCTGTATGGCGGCTTCGCCAAATCGGATCTTCTGTTCCCGCTGCAAGAGGGTGACCCTTTGGGCGTCCTCCTCGGAAATCACCCCTGCGTCCACCAATATGTCGCCAATTGAGCGCTTGGTGCTGTTGCGGCGGCTTGCTGCTCCCGAGGGCTCGTTCAGGTCGATGTCGTAATCGGTAGGGAACAGGGATGAGTGAAATTCTTCTTCGTCTTTCATGTCAACTCCGCCAGTCGGCTTGCAGCGGCAATTTCCTTGCGCACTTTACGTTTGGTAAAAAACTTTTGAGACAGTTCCCAGCGCTCTTTCATTGAATAGTTGGCGCTGCGTCTCTCAATCGTTCCGAGAAGCGGCACATCATCAATCAGGATGTCTTCAGCCACCCGGACTTTGCGATTCAGGGACTCAAGCCCCAGTGCCATTGCAATCCCTGCTGCCAAGGCGCATAAAAGCGATACGGCAAGGTACTTGGCAATATTGGGTTTGGATGGGGAGGTGGGCTCCACTGCGGGGCTCAGAATGGAGACGTTTGCCTGGTCCGTCTGCTTTTCCAGGTTGAGCTCGCTACTGCGTTGCAATACCGAGTCGTAATTCCGTTTGGCGGCCTCCAGGTCCTGCACCAGCACAGCCACTTGGTCGCGTTCAGCACGCAATGAAATAACGCGCTCTTTTTGTGCGGCAATCATGCTTCGCAGCTCACTCTCGCGCAGACTGGCACTGGTCTTGGCGACATCTGTGCCGCCGGACACACGGCCCATTTCCTGCGTAAGTTGTTGACGCAGTTCGGCAATTTGACCTTCCAACTGGACACGTTGAGGATGGTTGGGGCCCAGGTTGACACGCATCTCGGTGAGCTTGGCCTCTGCCTTGTTGATTTCGCTACGCAGGCCTTGTACCGCGGGGCTGGCTTGCACGTCCTGTGAAGTTTCTCCCCCCGAGGTCTTTTGCCGACTGCCAATGGCCATGTTTTCAGCTTGCACAGTCACCATTTGCGCCATGAGTGCATCCAGCCGCTGGGTTTCCTGGTCAGCTCGCTGGTCGGTGCCAATGATGCCCTTTTTGCGTTGGTATTCGGAGAGGCTGGTCTGGGCCGTTTCTACATTTTTGCGCAATGCCTTCAAGCGATCGTCAAACCAATCGGCGTTCTGGCGCGCGGGTTCCACCCGTAAATTGACCGACAGGGTCAGGTAGGACTGTGCGTAGCTGTTGACCACATCGGTCACAAACTTCGGATCACTGCCTTCAAACGACAGCTGGATCACATTGCTTCCCAAGAGCGGCTCAACCTGCAGTCCCTTGCGCAGCGCAGCGGAATAGAAGCTTTCAATGGGCATCTTTCCGTTCGTGGCTACTTTCCACTTATCAACAAATTCGCTGGATTCGGCCAACTGGAGGCGCTTGACTACGCCCAATGCTGCACGCTCACTGCGGATGATGGCAATTTGGGTAGCCAATGAATTGGGTTCAGCAGTGCTGTTGGTACCGGCAACAGGGTCCCGCCGGCCGTCAATAATCAGGTCAGTAGAGGCAACGTAGGTTTTGGGCGTCGTGATGGTCACGACCACACCGATCGCAAACACGATGCAGAACACTACTGCGCTGATGTGCCGGTGGGAAAAAACGATCAAAAAAAACTGTTTTGGGGTCATGGCAGATCCACGTTCAGAAAAGGCTTTCGCGCACAAAAATCACATCATCAGCCCGCACCAGATCGTTCAGTTCCGGAGCAAGTTCCTTCATGCTGCCATCTGCATTGTGGCGATTGAGTCGCAAACGCTTTTCTGTGCCGCGTGCGGTTGGTCCGCCAGCCATCACCAGTGCCTGCATGAATGTCATATTGCGTTCCAGTCTAAAAGCGCCGGGCCGCTGGGCCTCTCCGTAGACATAAAAGACCGGCGCGCGGTGTACATAGACGACATCACCCCCTGCCATCAACAGGTCTTCTGCGTCTTTTCCTTCAAGGTAGAGCGAAGCGACGTTGATCTCTTTGCGCATCGGTTTGCCATCACGTTGCCCAGTGACCAGTACCGTGTCCGAGCCTGCCGGAGCAATGCCACCCGCAATGGCCAGTACGTCTGATAGACGGGTATTCAGCGCTTCCAGTGCGATTTGTCCTGGTTTGCCTACCGCACCCAAAACCGAGACCTGTTTGCGCCTGGCTTGGATTTGCGTGACGCTCACCTGGGGTTGCTGCATGTAACCGCCGGCCTTAAGTGCCATTGCAATTACTTTTTCTGCCTCAGGTATGGTCAGCCCCGCAATCTTTGCCGTGCCGATCAGGGGATAGGTGATGACACCTGTTTCCTGTAATCGGGTTTCGAGGGTCATGTCCGGACTCTGAAAAACTTGGACACGGACCGTATCACCAGCGCCCAATTTGTCTTCAAATACCTTGTCCTGCGCTTGGACGCCAAAGGCCCACA
>CANCCF010000038.1 GCA_947374485.1 Comamonadaceae bacterium
CCTCTGCCAAGGTGCTGCAAGACTGGTCCGCACTGCAGCAAAGCTGGACCGGGCTGGAGCAACAAGTGGCCTCTGGCCAGCTCAAGGCACCCCAGAGCACCCAGCTGCACACCCGGCTGATTACCGGCCTGCTCACCCTGAACGAAGAAATCCTGGCGGAGTTTGGCCTCTCGCTGGACCCGGATGCCGATGCCTACTTCCTGATCCAGGCTTCGCTCGTCAACCTGCCCTGGCTGAGCGAGAACCTGGGCATCATGCGCGCCCAGGGTGCGGGCTTTCTGACCGTGGGCACCCTGCCGCCCGAAGGCCGTGCCATGCTGCAAGGCCTGACCAAGCGTGCCCAGGAGCTGGAGAGCGAAATGTTCCGCAACCTGGGACGCGCCGCTGCGGCCAACCCGGCCATGCAAACCGTTTTGGGCACTTCCATGCAGGCGCAACATGCCAGTGTCGACAAGGCGCTGGCCCTGGCCGACAGCGAGCTCATCAGCGCCACCGAACTCAAGCTGGCAGCGCCTGAATACTTTGATGCGTTTTCACGCACCATCGACGGCCTCTACAGCTTCAACGGCGAGGCCATGGCAACCCTCAAAACCGCTCTGCAGGAGCGCGTCACGCACCTGCGCACCCAGCAGGTCCTGGTGGCCGCGGGGCTGCTGCTGGGTATGGCGCTGGCGCTGGCGCTCACCATCGCCTTTGTGCGCAGCATCACCGGGCCGGTGGGTGAGGCGGTGGCGGTGGCCAAGGCGGTGTCGCAGGGCGATCTGACAGTGGCCGTGCCGGTGCGCGGCAGCAACGAACTCGGCCAGCTCATGCAGGCCCTGCTGGCCATGCGCGACCACCTCTCGCTGGTGGTGCGCCAGGTGCGCGAGGGCTCCGAAAGTGTGGCCACGGCCAGTGCCGAGATTGCCTCGGGCAACCACGACCTGTCGGCCCGCACCGAGGGCCAGGCCAGCGCGCTGGAAGAAACCGCCTCGTCCATGGAAGAGCTCAGCGCCACCGTCAACCAGAACGCCGACAACGCACGCCAGGCCAACCAGCTGGCCCAGAGCGCCTCCAGTGTGGCCGTCCAGGGCGGCGCCGTGGTGGCGCAGGTGGTGGACACCATGCGCGGCATCAACGAGGCCTCCAACAAGATCAGCGACATCATCAGCGTGATCGACGGCATTGCCTTCCAGACCAATATCCTGGCGCTCAATGCGGCAGTGGAAGCCGCCCGCGCGGGTGAGCAGGGCCGCGGCTTTGCGGTGGTAGCCAGCGAGGTGCGATCCCTTGCCGGGCGTTCGGCGGACGCAGCCAAAGAAATCAAGACCCTCATTGGCGCCAGCGTGGAGCGCGTGGCCCACGGCAGCAGCCTGGTCGACCAGGCCGGGCGCACCATGTCCGAGGTGGTGGACAGCATCAAGCGCGTGACCGACATCATGGCCGAGATCAGCGCAGCCAGCACCGAACAGAGCCTGGGCGTGTCGCAGGTGGGTGAGGCCGTCACGCAGATGGACCAGGCCACCCAACAAAACGCCGCCCTGGTCGAGCAAATGGCGGCTGCCGCCAGCGGCCTCAACAGCCAGGCGCAAGACCTGGTGCAGACCGTGGCGCTGTTCAGGCTGGCTGGAGGACGTGGCGGAAATGGTGGCGGGCAGGCGCTGCGATTGCGCTGACTCCCGGCTTTGCTTAGCTGCGCGCGCGGTCGCCCAGGGTCTTTTTGGACATCAGGAATTCAAGGCGGGCGAAGAAGCGATCCAAAAAGCCTTTGGGTTTTTCCTGGACTGGGGTGGCAGTGTTCATGGTTTATTTTTGGTAACTAAGCAGAGCCAGCGGATTCCGACCTTGTGCTGCAACCCAGTTTAGCCCGTGTGGCTTTGCCAGCCGCGCCACAGGTAATAACTGCCCGCACTTGCGATGGCCCCACCCAACAGCATGAGGTGTTCGAGTTGCAAGGCGCGCTGCTGCTGGGCCTGGAGCATGTCGGCTGTTGCGTCCTGGTAGGGCATGCCGTTGGAAGCCCAGAACAGCAAAGCGCCAGTGGCCAGCAGAAGGCCAGCGGCTGCGCTGAGCATGGGCAGAAGTTTCAGCACGCGTGCCTTGTCTGACAAAACATCAGCGCTGGTGCGCGGCACGCTCAGCGCTTGTCAACCGGAAGCACCGGCTTCTTCTGCGTGAATTTGGCTGCCGCTTCAGCCAGCTTGCGTTTGCGCTCCAGGTTGAGCCGCTCGAGCTCCGCCTGGCGGTTCTTGTTCATGTGGGGGTCTTTGCCGAATACGCCTGCCATGGTGGTGCTTCCTTTGGTGCAAGTCTAACTGTCGGCCCACCAGCGCTCGCCCAGCTGCCCCTGCAGCCACTCGACGAAGTGGCTGACCTTGGCCGGCACCTGGCGCGGCGACGGGTACACGGCGTGGATCTCCTGCGAGGGCAGGCCCCAATCGGCCAGCACCGGCAGCACCGCGCCGCTTTGCACCGATTCATGCGCCACATACCAGGGCAGTGCCGCCAGCCCCATGTCGCTGCGTGCGGCCGACAACAGCGCCGAGAGGTTGTTGGAGCGCAGCTTGGCGCGCACGCTGGTGGGGATCAACTGCCCGTCGGCGCCCGTGAAGAGCCAGCGCGCATCACCCTGCACCGTGCTGTAGACCAGTGCGTCGTGCTGCGCCAGCTCTTGCGGGCTGCGCGGTGTACCGCGTTCGGCCAGGTAGGCGGGCGAGCCCACCACCACCCAGGGGTTGATGCCCAGAAAACGCGCACCCAGCGTGGAGTCGGCCAGGCGGCCCATGCGCACGGCCACGTCAATGCCCTGCTCCACCAGGTCCACGTAGCGGTCTTCAAAGGTCAGCTCGATCTGCAGCCGGGGGTTGAGTTTCATGAAGCGCACCACCAGCGGCACCAGCACGCGCCGCCCGAATGCCACCGAGGTGCTGATGCGCAAGGCGCCCTGTACCTGCGACTGCATCAGCGCCGCCACTGAATGCGCCTCTTCAAAGTGGTGGTCTATCAGCTTGCACTTCTCGTAGTACAAAACGCCGATCTCGGTGGGCGTGACGCCATGGGTGGAGCGGTGCAGCAGGCGCGAGCCCAGCTGGGCTTCGAGCTGCGCCACCACCTTGGTGGCCGAGGGCTGGCCTATGCCCAGTTCATTCGCAGCCTTGCTGAAAGAGCCCAGGTCGACCACGCGGATGAAAAGGCGGATGGCATAGAGATTGTCCATGTGCTCAGTAGACCATGGCACTTGCGGCTACCCCATTCCAAATTGGAATAACCGTAATGCTGCCTCAAGCTCTTCCGCCCAGGCGGGCCCGCGCCGACACTCAGGCCCAGCTTTGAAACCACAACAACTGGAGACACACAATGGCAAAAATGAAGGCCGCCATGGCCGCCGTTCTGGTAATGGAAAAAGAGGGCATCACCCAGGCCTTTGGTGTGCCCGGTGCGGCCATCAACCCGCTGTATGCGGCGCTGCGCGAGCGCGCCTCCATCAGCCACATCCTGGCGCGCCACGTGGAGGGCGCCTCGCACATGGCTGAGGGCTACACCCGCGCCAAGGCGGGCAACATCGGTGTCTGCATAGGCACCAGCGGCCCCGCGGGCACGGACATGATCACCGGCCTGTACTCGGCCATTGCCGACAGCATTCCCATCCTCTGCATCACCGGCCAGGCGCCGCGCGCACGCCTTTACAAGGAAGACTTTCAGGCGGTGGACATCGAGTCCATCAGCAAGCCGGTGACCAAGTGGAGCGTCACCGTGCGCGAACCGGCCCTGGTGCCGCGCAGCTTCCAGCAGGCGTTTCACTTGATGCGCAGTGGCCGCCCCGGCCCCGTGCTGATTGATTTGCCCTTTGACGTGCAGATGGCCGAGATCGAGTTTGACATTGACACCTACGAGCCGCTGCCCGTCTACAAGCCTGCCGCCAGCCGCAAGCAGATCGAGAAAGCCATGGACATGCTGATGGCCGCCGAAAAACCGCTGATCGTGGCCGGTGGCGGCATCATCAACGCCGATGCCTCCGACCTGCTGGTGGAGTTTGCCGAGCTTACCGGCGTGCCGGTGATCCCCACCCTGATGGGCTGGGGCAGCATCCCCGACGACCACCCGCTGATGGCCGGCATGGTGGGCCTGCAGACCAGCCACCGCTATGGCAACGCCACCATGCTGGCCAGCGACTTCGTGCTGGGCATTGGCAACCGCTGGGCCAACCGCCACACCGGCTCCACCGAGGTCTATTGCAAGGGCCGCACCTTTGTGCACGTGGACATCGAGCCCACACAGATTGGCCGCGTCTTCAACCCCGAGCTGGGCATTGTGAGCGACGCCAAAGCGGCATTGGAGCTGTTTGTGCAGGTGGCACGTGAACGCATGGCCGCCAAGACGCTGAAGAACTTCAGCCCCTGGTCCAAGCGCTGCGCCGAGCGCAAGCAGCTCATGCACCGCAAGACACATTACACCGAGACGCCCATCAAGCCCATGCGTGTGTATGAGGAGATGAACAAGGTGCTGCCGCGCGACACCATTTATGTGACCACCATTGGCCTGAGCCAAATTGCGGGTGCCCAGTTCCTTAACGTGTTTGGCCCGCGCCAGTGGATCAACTGCGGCCAGGCCGGCCCCCTGGGCTGGACCATGCCCGCCGCTCTGGGCGTGGTGGCTGCCGACCCGACGCGCACCGTGGTGGCCTTGTCGGGCGACTACGACTTCCAGTTCATGCTCGAAGAGCTGGCGGTGGGCGCGCAGTTCCGCCTGCCCTATGTGCATGTGCTGGTGAACAACAGCTATCTGGGCCTGATCCGCCAGAGCCAGCGCGGCTTCGAGATGGACTTTTGCGTGCAGCTGGCCTTTGACAACCAGAACGTGGAAGACACCACTTTGCAAAGCTACGGCGTGGACCACCAAGCGGTAGTGCAGGGTCTCGGCTGCAAGAGCCTGCGCGTGACCGATCCGGAGAAAATCCAGGATGCGCTGGTGCAGGCCCGCGCCATGGCGCATGAATACCGCGTGCCGGTGGTGGTGGAGGTGATACTCGAAAAAGTGACCAACATCGCCATGGGCACCGAGATCGACAAGGTCAACGAGTTTGAAGACATCGACTGCCGCCACCCCGAAGGACGCCAGGGCCTGGAGATGGCGGGCTTGCTGGAATAAAGACGCAATAGATACGGAACCTAGACACACATGCCCAAATTTGCAGCCAACCTCAGCATGCTCTTCACCGAGCTGCCTTTTCTGGACCGTTTCGAGGCGGCCGCCCGCAACGGCTTTACCGCTGTGGAGTTTCTGTTCCCCTATGCCTTTGCGGCGCAGGACATTCGCCAGCGTCTGGATGACAACGGCTTGCAGCTGGTGTTGCACAACCTGCCCGCAGGCAACTGGGAGGCGGGTGACCGCGGCACGGCCTGCGACCCGGCGCGCACTGGGGAATTCCGCAGCGGCATTGGCCAGGCGATCGAGTACGCCCAGGCTTTGGGCGTCGGCCAGCTCAACTGCCTGGCGGGCAAGGCGCCTGCGGGCGTGGATGCAGAGGCGCTGCGCGACACGTTTGTGGAGAACCTGTCGCGCGCGGCCACAGAGTTCAAGAGTGCGGGCCTGCGCCTGCTGATCGAGCCCATCAACAGTTTTGATATCCCCGGCTTTTATCTGAACTACACCCGGCAGGCGCTGGACATTCTGGACGCGGTGGGTGCCGACAACGCCTTTGTGCAGTACGACATTTACCACGCCCAGCGCATGGAGGGCGAGCTGGCTGCCACCATGCAAAAGCACCTGGCGCGCATCGGCCACATCCAGCTGGCCGACAACCCCGGTCGCAACGAGCCGGGCACGGGCGAGATCAACTACGCGTATTTGTTCGCGCACCTGGACCGCATTGGCTACACCGGCTGGGTGGGCTGTGAGTACAAGCCCGCCACCACCACCGAGGCGGGCCTGGGCTGGCGCACGGCGCTGACGGCTGCCTGAAAAAGAACCCTGTAAAAAGAACCCCATAAAAGAGACACATGACTGAAGCAAGCACTTTCTCCCCTCTCAAAATCGGCTTCGTGGGCTTAGGGATCATGGGTGCGCCCATGGCCGGCCACCTCGTCAAGGCCGGGCACGATGTGTTTGTGTATACCCGTGGCAAGGTGCCCGAGGCCATTGCCCAAAGCCGTGCCACCAAGTGCCTGAACGCACGCGGCGTGGCCGAGCGCGCCGACATCATCATCCTGATGGTGCCCGACACGCCCAACGTGCAGGACGCCCTGTTTGCCGAAGACGGCATTGCCGCAGGCCTGAGTGCAGGCAAGGTGGTGGTGGACATGAGCTCCATCTCGCCCATCGAGACCAAGCTGTTTGCCAAAAAGATCAATGCCTTGGGCTGCGACTACCTGGACGCGCCCGTGTCCGGCGGCGAGGTGGGCGCCAAGAACGCTACTTTATCGATCATGGTCGGCGGGCATGACGCCACGTTCGAGCGCGTGAAACCCGTGTTTGAGCTGATGGGCAAAAACATCACGCTGGTGGGTGGCAATGGGGACGGCCAGACCGCCAAGGTGGCCAACCAGATCATCGTGGCGCTGAACATCGAGGCCGTGGGCGAGGCTTTGTTGTTCGCTGCCAAGGCCGGTGCCGACCCGGCCCGCGTGCGCCAGGCCCTGATGGGCGGCTTTGCGGCGTCGCGCATTCTGGAGGTGCATGGCGAGCGCATGGTCAAGCGCACCTTTGATCCGGGCTTTCGCATTGCCCTGCACCAGAAGGACCTGAATTTGGCCCTGAGCAGCGCGCGCGCCCTCGGTGTCTCGCTGCCCAACACCGCCACCGCGCAGGAGCTGTTCAACGCGTGCGTGGCGCACGGCGGCGCGGCCTGGGACCACTCGGCCATGGTGAAGGCGCTGGAGCAACTGGCGAATTTCGAGATTGGGCAGGCGGCAGCCTGAGGCCGCGTGAAACCACTTGAAGCCGTTTGAAGCAGCCTGAACCGGATACCCCATGAGCGTTTCTTACCAAGCGCAGCAAGCCCTGCTGCGTCGCATGTTCGATGCGGCCATTGCCAGTGCCCAGCCTGCGCTGTGCATTCCGCCGCATCTGCCCGCAGCCCCCAAGGGGCGGCTCATCGTCATTGGAGCAGGCAAGGCTTCGGCCGCCATGGCGCAAGCCCTGGAGGCCTGCTGGCCAGGAGATAAAAACCAACTCGAAGGTCTGGTGGTCACGCGCTATGGCTATGCCGTGCCCTGCGCGCACATCGAGATCGTCGAGGCGGCGCACCCGGTGCCGGACGCAGCAGGGCAGGCTGCCGCCCAGCGCATGCTGGAGCTGGTCAGTGGCCTTTGCGAAGACGACCTGGTGCTGTGCCTGATTTCCGGCGGCGGCTCGGCGCTGCTGCCGCTGCCCGCTGCGGGCCTGAGCCTGCACGACAAGATGGACCTCAACCGCGCCCTGCTGGCATCGGGCGCCACCATCAGCGAGATGAACTGCGTGCGCCGCCATCTGTCGGCCATCAAGGGTGGGCGCCTGGCTGCGGCCTGCTACCCGGCGCGGGTGCACACCTTGCTGATCTCCGACGTGCCGGGGGATGACCCCATCAACATCGCCTCCGGCCCCACGGTGGGCGACCCGAGCACCTGTGCCGATGCCTTGGCCATCGTGCACCGCTACGGCATTGCGCTGCCTTCTGCGGCCCTGCATTTGCTGCAGAGCGGCGAGGGGGAGTCCATCAAGCCCGATGATCCGCGCCTGGCGCGGAGCGAAGTGCGCATGATCGCGACACCGCAAATGGCGCTGGAGGCGGCGGCCCAAGTGGCCAGGCAAGCTGGCTATGGCGCGCACATCCTGGGCGATGCGCTCGAAGGTGAGGCGCGCGATGTGGGCCGGGTGCTGGCCGGTATGGCGCTGCAGGTGGCCGAGCGCAGCCAGCCTTTCACGCCGCCCTGTGTGCTGCTCTCCGGCGGCGAGACCACCGTCACCCTGCGCGGCCAGGGACGCGGCGGGCGCAACGTGGAATGCCTGCTTTCCATGGGCCTGACCCTGGGCGGACACCCGCGCATCCATGGCCTGGCCGGTGACACCGACGGCGTCGATGGCCAGGAAGAAATTGCCGGTGCGCTCCTGGCGCCCGACTCGCTGGCACGCGCCTGGGGCTTGGGTATGAAGCCGCAGGACGAACTCTCCAACAACAATGGCCACGGTTTCTTCTCGGCACTGGGCGACTCGGTGGTGACCGGGCCTACGCTGACCAATGTCAACGACTTCCGCGCCTTGTTGATCGAGGTTGCGGCGACATAGCCGCTAGGTGCAGGTCCCCACTCCCCCCAACCCCCTCGCCTCGCCGGGACGAGGGGGGCTCCATGCGGACAGCCGATTTGGTTGTCTCGCGCCGAATACGCAATGACGAGCGAGGCGTTGCCGCTGCTTTTGGCGCACACAAAGCTCCCGCTATCAGTTCCGAGCGCCGGAGACAGCAGAGCAAAAGCTGGATGCGCAATCGGCGTCGAAATGTGCCGTGGCCTCACCCGCCGTTAAACACTTAGCCGAAGCGAACCAACCAAATGGGCTGACCGATTTGGCTCCCCTTTCACCCCGGCGGGGGTGAAAGGGGCGGGGGGGATAGGGGGGGAATGCCAAATCCGCCAGCGCGCAGCAGCAACTCAGTGCGCCTCTGCCGCCTTGGCTGCCTCAATCACCGCGCGGGTATCGCCCTGTGTGCCATTGAAAAAGAGGTTCAGCAGCACGGCCGCCACGGCCGTCAGCAAAATGCCGGACTCCAGCAGGGGGTGCAGGGTGTGGGACATCTGCTGCGTCCAGCGCGGTGCCACCAAGGGGATCAGGCCAAAGCCCACCGACAGCGCGACGATGTACAGGTTGTTGCGGTTGCCCTTGTAGTCCACGCTCGAGAGGATGCGGATGCCGGTGGCAGCCACCATGCCGAACATGACCAGCCCGGCGCCGCCCAGCACAAACTGCGGAATGGCTTCCACAATGGCGCCCATCTTGGGCAGCATGCCCAGAATGACCATGATCACGCCACCGGCCACGCAGACCCAGCGGCTCTTGACCCCGGTGACACCCACCAGCCCCACGTTTTGCGAGAAGCTGGTGTAGGGGAAAGTGTTGAAGATGCCGCCAATCAGCGTGCCCAGGCCGTCGGTGCGCAGGCCAGCTGCCAGCTCGGGTTGGCTGAGCTTCTTGCCGGTGATGTCAGAGAGCGCCAGGAACATGCCGGTGGACTCGATCATCACCACAATCATCACCAACGACATGGTCAGGATCATGACGATGTCGAAGGTGGGCATGCCGAAGGCAAAGGGTGTGACCACATCAAACCAGTGCGCTTTGCCGACCTTGTCGAAGTTCATCTTGCCCATGGCCATGGCCACCGCGCAGCCCGCCACAATGCCCAGTAGGACCGAGATGTTGGCGACAAAACCTTTGGCGTACTTGACCAGCAGCAGGATGAACAAGAGCACAACGCCGGCGATGGCCATGTTGTCCAGCGCGCCATAGTTCAGGTTGTCGACCATGGGGATGGGGCCGGGCAGCTTCAGGGCGGGTGGCACGGCACTGGCCAGGGCGGCGGGTGCCGATGCGGCAGGGGCTGACGCGGCGGCCGCGGCCGCTGTGGCAGCAGAGGCCTTCAGGCCGTCAACCATGGCCACCAGCTTGGGCACATCCACACTCTGCGCCAGGTTGGCCGGTCCGCCCATGGTCCAGCCCACGCCCACGCGCATCAGGCTGATGCCGATGATGGCGATGATGGTGCCGGTAACCACCGGCGGAAAGAAGCGCAGCAGCTTGCTGATCACCGGTGCGATGAGCATCGAGACCAGGCCCGCGCCGATGATCGCGCCGAAGATGGCACGCGCGCCGTCCACGCCCGGCATCGCGTTGGCAAAGGCCACCATGGGGCCCACCGCTGCAAAGGTCACACCCATCATCACCGGCAACTTCACGCCAAACCACCGGGTCATGCCCAGGCTTTGGATCAGCGTCACCAGGCCGCAGGCAAAGAGGTCGGCCGAGATCAGCATGGCCACCTGTTCCGGGCTGAGCTTGAGCGCGCGCCCCACAATCAGCGGCACCGCAATGGCGCCCGCATACATCACCAGCACATGCTGCAGGCCGAGGGCGGCCAGGCGCCCTGCGGGTAGTTTTTCATCCACCGGGTGGACCAATGTAGTTGTCATGTTTGTCTCCTGTTGTTGGGTTGTGTTGGGTTGTGTTGTGGCTGTCAGTTCGCCGGGCTACCGGCCTCAAACCAGCGCCCGAGGGTGGCGCGCTCGCTGTCCGTGATCTGTGTCGCGTTGTTCATGGGCATGAGTTTCAGGACCACGGCCTGCTGGTACAGCGCCTGTGCGTTCTTCCTGATCAGCTCCGGGGTGTGCAGGGCAATGCCCTTGTTCTGAAGCTGGGCGTTGTGGCACAGCACGCAGCGTTGCGCCACCACGGCCTGCACCTCGGCAAAGTGCACCGGTGCGGGGGCCTGTGTCTGTGCAGTCGCCGACGGGGCGGGCACAGGCGGCGGTGCCAGCCACACTGCCAGCCCGACCAGCAGCACCACGCCGATGGCCGCGTGTTCCCACGGTGGGCGACGGCCCTGCACCAGCGCCTTGTGCCGGGCCACAAAGCTGTGGCGTATCAACGCACCGGCCAGCATCAGCAGCACCAGCACCAGCCAGTTGTTCTGCGCCGTGTAGAGCCAGCCGTAGTGGTTGGAGAGCATGGCGATCAGCACCGGCAGGGTGAAGTAGGTGTTGTGCACGCTGCGCTGCTTGGCGCGCCAGCCGTACACCGGGTCCACCGGTTTGCCTGCCTTGAGCAGCGCCACCACGGTGCGCTGGCCCGGGATGATCCAGAAGAACACGTTGGCACTCATGCTGGTGGCGATCATGGCGCCCACCAGAAGGAAGGCGGCGCGCCCGGAGAACAGGTGGCACGCCAGCCAGCACGCCAGCACCACGCACAGCAGCACCGCCAGACCCACGATCAGGTCGCCGTTTTTCTTGCGGCCAAAGGCTCGGCAGAGCGCGTCGTAGGCCAGCCAGAACACCACCAGAAAGCCCAGGGCGGCGCCAATGGCGCTGGCGGCGGACCAGTCGTACACGCTTTTGTCGACCAGAAAGCTGCCCGCGTTGTAGAGGTACAAAACCGTGAACAGCGAGAAGCCAGTGAGCCAGGTGGAGTAGCTCTCCCAATAGAACCAGTGCAGGTTCTGCGGCATTTTTTGCGGCGCGACCAGGTACTTTTGCGGGTGGTAAAAACCTCCGCCGTGCACCGCCCACAGCGCACCGTCCACGCCCTTGGCCCGGAGCTCGGGGTCCTCGGGTTTGGTGAGACTGTTGTCGAGAAAAACGAAGTAAAAAGAAGAGCCGATCCAGGCGATGGCGGTGATGACGTGTGCCCACCGCAACAGCAGGTTCGCCCACTCCAGAACGTAGCCGGTCATAGCGCTTCCCAAGGTGCGAACAGTGCACCGGCAGACCGGTGCACCATCCTCTCACCACAGCGGGCACTGTGAGAAGCAGATGTCGCGTTCTCTACCCGTCAACTAACGCATGTTGAGGGAGAAGCTCCGCGGCGACATGTATAAAGTGTATACAGTGTGGCCTATACCGCCTCTTGGGAAAAACCCTCGTTTGTATACAATTTCGAGCTCGGCCTGGCCGATGTCGCGGTCTGCGATCAGTGTCAGGGCGACGATGCGCGCTGCCGCTTGCGGGCTGTTTTGGCGGTAGTTGCGCATGGAATAGGTCCTTGGGGGTCAAGTGCAGTGGCTGCCAGCCGCAGCTAGGCAAAGCGCTGCGCCAGATACCCATACAGTGGAATGCCCAGCAAAATGTTGAAGGGAAAGGTCAGCCCCAGCGACATGCCAAAGTAGAGCGAAGGCTTGGCCTCGGGGATGGCATGGCGCACCACTGCGGGCACGGCGATGTACGAGGCACTGGCTGCCAGCACCATCAGCAGCGCCACATTGCCCGGCGCCATGCCCAGCATCAAGCCCAGAGCCAGGGCTATGCCCGCATGCACCAGCGGCCCGCCCACGGCATACACCAGCAGCCACACCGACTGCCCCTTGAGCTGGCCCATGTTGCGCGCCGCCAGGAGGCCCATGTCCAGCAGGAAGAAGGCCAGCATGCCCCTGAACAGGTCCACAGAAAACGGCTTCATCGCCGCCTGGCCGGACTCGCCGGTGAGCACGCCAATCAGCATGGCGCCAATCAGCAGCAGCTGCGCGCCGTCGGTCAGCGCCTCATGCAGGATGCGGCGCAAGGGCGGTGTGGCGGCGCTGCTGGGGTCAGGGGTGTTATCGGCTGGCTGAGAGCCCTGCGCCTTGAAGCTTGCATTCTTGTGCCGCGCCCGGTTGGCCAGCAGCACCGCCAGCACAATGGCAGGGGACTCCATCAGCGCCATGGACGCGGCCATGTGGCCGCCAAAGGCAATGCCCTGTGTATCGAGGTATTGCACGGCAGTAATAAAGGTCACGGCGCTGACCGAGCCGTAGGTGGCAGCCACCGCTGCCGCATCAAAGCGGTTGAGAAAGCGGCGCAGCACCAGATAGCCCAGCACCGGCACCAGCACCGCCAGTGCCACGGCCGCGCCCAGGCTGAGCAGCACCTCGGTTGTGAGGCCCGAGTGGGCCAGCGCAAAGCCCCCCTTGAGGCCCAGTGCCATCAGCAAATACAGCGAAAGAAAGCGCGAGATGGGTGGCGGTATCTCCAGGTTCGACTTCAGCGAACCCGCCAAAATTCCAAACACGAAAAACAAAATGGCAGGATCGAGGAAGCTTTGCATGGTTTATTTTTTGGGGTTCATCAAGGGCGCCGGAGCCACTGCGGCTCGCGCGCGGTGAAAGGATTCAAAGTGCCAGCTTGGCGCTGCGCCCGCGCCCTCGGTGCTGAGCTCGACCTGGCAGCGCTTGTCTACGCCGCCGCGCGGGCCGTTCACGTCCGAGAACTGCACCCGGGCGCGCGGCACCAGAGAGGACAGGCGGCGCAGCGCAAAGCGCACGCGCTCCAGCGAGGGTTCGCGCAGCTGGCTGGCGTTGGCATCGCGCGATTCAAAAATGATGTGCATGAAGGCTCTCCAGTGGGGTGGTTGAAGCCCCAACCATAGGCACAAAGCCCCATGTGAAAAAGCTGATAATTTCTCATTCACATTCCTGAAAAACCTGACCATGGCCACCGCCTTCAACTACAAGCACCTGTACTACTTCTGGGTCGTGGCCAAGGAGGGCGGCATCTCGCGTGCCGCCGACAAGCTCGACATGGCGGTGCAAACCGTGAGCGCGCAGGTGCGCGAGCTCGAGCGCAGCCTGGGCTATGCCCTGCTCAAACCCGCCGGGCGCGGTCTGGTGCTGACGGACGCGGGCATTGCCGCACTGGCGCAGGCCGACCAGATTTTCCAGTTGGGTGAAGACCTGCCCGCACGCGTGCGCGACGCGGTGAGCACCCCCACCGTGCGCCTGGCGGTGGGCATTTGTGACGGCCTGCCCAAACTGGTGGTGCGTCGCCTGCTGCAGCCCGCCCTGGCCGAACCGCATTTGCGCTTGCTGTGCCATGAAGGGCGACTGGACGATTTGCTGGGTGACCTGGCGCTGCACCGGCTGGACGTGGTGCTGTCCGACCGGCCCGCGCCCGTCAACCCCAACTTCAAGCTCTACAGCCATGCGCTGGGGTCGTCGGACCTGGGCTGGTATGGCACGCCCGCCATGCTCAAGGCGGCACGCAAGAACTTTCCGCACAGCCTGGCGCAGGTGCCGCTGTTGTTGCCCACCGCGCACACCGCCGTGCGCGACCGGCTGGACCAGTGGTTTGCGCAGCGCGGCATCCGTCCGCTGGTGGTGGGCGAGTTTGCCGACAGCGCCTTGCTCAAGACCTTTGGCGCCAGCGGCATGGGCGTGTTCCCCGCTGCCGAGTGGGTGCATGAAGATTTGCTGGCCCACTACGCGGTTCAGCGCCTGGGCCACTGTGAGGGTGTCACCGAGCACTTCTATGCGATTGGCACCGAGAAGAAGGTGCAGCACCCGCTGGTGCAGCGCTTGCTGCAGCCCGCCATGTGAGGCACGCGCTCCGCCAGGGCTCAGTGGCGCACCGCGGGCTTGGCCGTGCGCACGCTCAGCAGCATGGTCAGGGCCAGGATGCCCACCACCACGCCCAGCGAGACCATCACCGGGATCTTGTAGATGTCGATCAGGCACATCTTGCTGCCGATGAACACCAGAATCACCGCCAGGCCGTAGTTGAGCAGGTGGAACTTGTTGGCCACTGCGGCCAGCAAAAAGTACATGGCGCGCAGGCCCAGGATGGCAAACACATTGCTGGTGAGCACGATGAACGGGTCGCTGGTGATGGCGAAGATGGCGGGGATGGAGTCCACCGCAAAGATCACATCGGTTGCCGCAATCAGGCAGATCACCATCAACAGCGGGGTGGCAATCTTCTTGCCGTTTTGCACGGTCCAGAAGTTTTCGCCGTCGTACGCCTTGCTCACTGGCAGGCACTTGCGCAGCAGCTTCAAGGCGGGGTTGTCGTTCAGGTCGGGCTCTTTGCCAGCGGCCCACCACATCTTCACACCGCTCAGGATCAGGAAGGCCCCGAACACATACAAGATCCAGTGGAACTCGGCCAAGAGCCAGCCGCCCACCAGAATCATCACGCTGCGCAGCACAATGGCGCCGATGATGCCAATCATCAGCACCCGTTTCTGGAACGGCGTGGGCACGGCAAAGTAGGTGAAGACCATCAGGAAGACAAAGATGTTGTCCACCGCCAGTGATTTTTCAATCAGGTAGCCGGTCAAAAACGATACCGCTCTGGGCTACCTGGCGGTAAGGCTGGTGTGGCGCCTGTGCGTGGCGCTCAGGCGGCGCCAGCGCCAGCGCGCCCAATGCGGTCGCGCTGGGTCAGGCCTTGCGCGTGCCGAGCAGCAGCAATGCGCCCAGGCCTATGGCGGCCAGGCCCGCCCACATGGGGATGTTGACGCGTTCCTGCTCCACCACCTGCAGCTTGAGCGGGCCGATGCTGGTGGCATGCGTTTCTTTGGTGTAGCTGAAGCCGCCGTAGCTGGCGCCCAGGGCACCGGCCACGATCAGGAGAATGGCAATGATCCGGATGGGATTCATGGGGCGCTCCAATCAAAGCGGCCTGCGGCCCTGGATCACACGCAGCAAGACCACCACCACGGCGATGACCAGCAGCACGTGGATCAGGCCGCCCATGGTGAACGAGGTGACCAGGCCAAGGGCCCAGAGGATGAGCAGGAGGACGACAATGGTTTCGAGCATGGGGTGTTCCTTTTGGGGTATGCAGGGGTAGAGGCTGCAGTGTCCGGGCGCGGGGCAGGGCGCGTCGGTGCGGTGGCACACGCAGGCCTGCGGGGCCGCACCTGGCTGTCCTACAATCGCGCCCTTTGCCCGCAGACCCCCCATGAACATCGTCGTCAACGAAGACCTCAAAGCCTATATCGATCCCCTCACCGCCGATGAACACGCCGCGCTGGAACGCAGCCTGCTCAGCGAAGGCTGCCGCGACGCGCTGGTGCTGTGGGGCGATGTGCTGGTGGACGGCCACAACCGCTATGGCATCTGCCAGCAGCACAACATTGCGTTCCAGACCCTGCAGAGCACGCGCTTCAAAAGCCTGGACGATGTGCACCTGTGGATGATCGACCAGCACCTGGGGCGGCGCAGCGTGTCGGACTACCAGCGCGGTGTGCTGGCCCTGCGCCAGCGTGCCATTCTGGCGGCGCGCCATCAGGCGGCCATGCAGCAGGCGGCGGCCCAGCCTGCCCATGAAGCACAGACCGCAACCGTGGCAGCCCCCGCACGCCAGAGCCGCGAAGAGCTGGCCCGCAGCGCGCGCCTGAGCAGCAGCCAGGTCGGCATGATTGAAAAGATCCAGAAACAGGCGGCCCCTGCCGTGGTAGCAGCGCTGAAGTCCGGCAGCATCTCCCTCAACGCGGCCGCTGCCGTGGCCAGCCTGCCCGTGCCCGAGCAGGAAGCCGCCGCCCTGGGGGGGCGCCAAGAGCTGCAGCAGGCGGCCAAGCGCGTGCGTGAAACCAGGAAGCGCGCCCGGGCCGATAGTCCACAGGCACAGCACGTACAGGACGCACACGAAGTGCAAGCGCAAGACAGCGTGCCCGCTTTGAAAGCGCGCATCGCGGCACTGGAGGCTGAGAATGCCCAGCTGCGTGCGCGCTTGGCTGCGCACGGTCAATCGTAAGATGCGCACTGACCGGTGCATGCCACCGGGCCGGGCGAGGGTCCAACACCATGCACGGCAATGCCTTGATGCGCCAACGACTGGCCGCCCGTGGCCGCACAGGCCGCCCGTGGCCGGGTATGGACCTACGGCCGGGCCTTTCGGTCAAGGGGCGCAACTGAAGCCGCGCGGGCTCAGGAGTTTTGCGCGCGCAGGCGCAACATTTCGGTGCGCGTGTAGGGTTGCACATGGCCCGAGAGGCCCAGTGCCAGCCGCGTCACCAGCGAATGCGTGCTGGAGGCCTGCAGGTGCAGGGGCGTGAGCGCCATCCAGGCCAGGAACAGCGCAGGCACGAGGGGGCGCAGCACGCTGTGGCCGGTCTCGGCCAGCGCCAGCACCAGAGCCGTCACCGCCCCTCCCACCAGCACACCCGCAGCCACCTCGGACCAGGAGTGCGCCCCCACCTGCACGCGGCTCACCGCCACCAGCAGCGCCAGGGCGCAGCCGAGTGCCAAAGCCAGCTGCCGCCGTGTCACGGTGCCTGCGCCCAGCAAGGTCAGCATCAACAGGGGATAGATGGCCGAGGCAAACATGGCGTGGCCGGAGATACCGGTGAAGTTGATGGCTGCCACGCCGATGCCAAAGCCGATGAAGGCCACCTTGGTGGCGGTGGTCAGGGCTGCGGCCAGCACCAGCAGCGCCATCCACAGCAGCGCAGCGCGGCGTTTGTCAGCGTGCCTCGCCCAGGCCAGCGCGCACAGCAGGGCCAGCGGCAGCAGGATCTCGGCTTCACCCAAGCGGGTGATCAGTTGCCAGAAGCGGGGGGAGTGGAGCAGGTCCGGGGACAGCATGGTGGGGATGTACGCAGGCCCGTTGCAGGCGCTGCCCTTGTGCGCCAGACCGCGCGTGGCGGTCTGGCGCGGATGCGGCTTACTTGGCCTTGGCAGCCTTCTTGGCGGCCTTGGCGGGTGCAGCCTTGGCGGGAGCTGCCTTGGCAGGGGCAGCGGGTGCCGCAGCAGGTGCGGCCTTGAGGGCTGCGCGCTGGTCCTTCAGGGCTGCGATTTCAGCGCTGATCTTGGCCTTGCGCTCACCCAGCTTGGCCAGGTTGCCATTGATCTTGGCGATGGCCTTGGCAGCCTTGGAGACCACGGGGGCCTTTTTCATTGCCGGCTTTGCAGCGGCCTTGGCGGCAGGTTTTGCAACGGGCTTGACAGCCTTTGCGGGAGCGGCTTTGACGGCCTTGGTTGCAGCCTTGGGAGCGGATTTTTTTGCAGTTGCCATGATGTTGATTTCCTATTGGTTTATTCGGCGGATCAGAAAATAAAGACACACATACTGAGCCGTGTCATACGCGCGTCACTCCTGATTATCCAATAAACATGCAGCAATCAGTGTGGGTTATATGCCGCACTTACATGCGACAGCGCGCAAAGCGCGCACCATGCGCCACAACAAAGTCTTTGAAGGCGCCGTTCACACCCGACAACAGCGAGTCGCGCCGGTGCAGAAAACACCAGTCCAGCATCTTGGGCATGTCCTGCAAATGCAGCACCGCCAGGCGGCCTGCTTCCAGTTCGATCTGGAAGGTGTGAGCCGACAGGAAGCTGATGCCCATGCCCGCCATCACCGCCTGCTTGATGGTCTCGTTGCCCGAGAGCTCCATCGACACCTTGACCTGCAGCGCCTGCGCCTGCACCAGGTGCTCGAAGAACTGGCGCGTGGCCGACTTGGGTTCGCGAAAGATGAAGGGCTCGTCTTTGAGCGCGTTCCAGTGGATGCGGCGCTTCTTCGCCAATGGGTGGTCGGCCGCAGCCACGATGCAGTGCGGGTGCTGGGCAAAGGTCTCGGCCTCCACATCGGCCTCACTGGGCGGGTAACCGGCAATCGCCACATCGAGCTGGTGCTCCTGCAGCATGCCCAGAATGGCGTCGCGCCGGTCCACCGTGAGCTTGAATTGCAGGCCCGGCCATTCTTTCGCAAAGGCCATCAGCAGCCGGGGCGCAAAGTAGTGCGCGGTGGGCACCACGCCCAGATGCAGGAGGCCGCCGTGGCGGCCCTCGCTCTGGTGAAAGGCGGCCACCGCCTCTTCGGCAATCTGCACCTGGTTGAGGATGCGCCGCGCATGGCGCAGCATCTCTTCACCGGCCTGGCTGAGTGTGATTTTCTTGCCCTGCTTGACCAGCAACTGCAGCCCGAGGTCGGCCTCCATCTGCTGCAGCTGCATGGAGACAGCCGGTTGCGTCACGCTCATCTGCTCGGCCCCGCGCGAGTAGCTCAGGTGGCTGGCCACCGCGTCGAACAGGCGCAGCTGGCGCAGGGTGAGGTTCTTCAGGCGGGAAATCCCTGAGTTTGCTGCACTGCCAGAGGCAGTTTTCAAGGTGGCTTTCATTGGTGTTTTCCCGTGGTCATCGGCGCTGGCGGACTGCCTGGTGGCACAGGGCGCCTGCCCCTTCCCTGTGGCCGGCACCCCATTGCGGCAATGTATCAGCATTGCTTATCGGTTCCATAAAAATAACTGCATGGCGCTGCGGGCTGCGCGTCTCTAAAGTCCACCTCAATCCATCGCCCCACAGAAACCATGACCCCCATGCACACCCCCTTCCCCGTCTGGAACCAGGACCACGCCGCCACGCTGGACGCCCCGGGCCTGCTGCTGTACCGCTCCAACCTGCTGGGTTCGGACCTGCGCATCACCAACTACGGCGGCGGCAACACCTCGGCCAAGCTGCTGCAACAAGACCCGCTCACCGGCCAGGAGGTGCGCGTGCTGTGGGTCAAGGGCTCGGGCGGCGATGTGGGCTCGATGAAGCTCGACGGCTTTTCCACCCTCTACCTGGACAAGCTCAAGGCCCTGCAAGGCATCTACCGTGGCCCGCAGCATGAAGACGAGATGGTGGCCTACCTGCCACATTGCACTTTCAATCTGAACCCGCGCGCCGCCAGCATCGACACGCCCCTGCACGCCTATTTGCCCTTTGCGCATGTGGACCACATGCACCCGGACGCGGTGATTGCGATTGCGGCCATGGCGAACAGCGAAGCCCTCACGCAAAAGATTTTTGAGGGCACGGTGGGCTGGCTGCCCTGGCGCAAGCCCGGCTTTGAGCTGGGCTTGATGCTGCAGCGCTACCAGGCTGCGCACCCCGCGCAGCGCGGCCTGGTGCTGGCAGGCCACGGCCTGTTCACCTGGGGCGAGAGTGCCCAGTCCTGCTTTGAAAACACCGTGGGCGTGATCGAGCAGGCACAAAACTGGCTGGCCAAAGAAAGTGCTGCCCGGGGCGCGGCCAGCTTTGGCGGCGTGGCGCGCCAGTCACTGCCCACAGAACAGCAAGATGCCACGCTTGCCAAACTGCTGCCCGTGCTGCGCGGCCTGACCAGCAAGACCGGTCACAAGCTGCTGCATGTGGACCGCCAGGCTACGGTCATGGAATTCGTCAACAGCCGCGACCTGGCGCCGCTGGCAGCACTCGGCACCTCCTGCCCCGACCATTTCCTGCGCACCAAGATCTGCCCGATGATCGTGGAAGAAGCGGTGTACCAGCTCGAAGGCAAAGCGCTTGCAGAAGCGCTGGAAGTGAAGCTTGCCAGCTACCGCGCCGGTTACGCGGCCTACTACGAGCGCTGCAAGCGCGCCAACAGTCCGGCGATGCGCGATGCCAACCCCGTCATCATCCTGCTGCCCGGCATTGGCATGGTCTCGATTGCCAAGGACAAGGCCACGGCCCGCATTGCCGGTGAGTTTTATGTGAACGCCATCAACGTGATGCGCGATGCCAACGCGGTGGACACCTATGTGGGCCTGCCCGAACAGGAGGCCTTTGACATCGAATACTGGCTGCTCGAAGAAGCCAAGCTGCAGCGCATGCCCAAAGCCAAGCCCTTGGTCGGCAAAGTCTCACTCGTCACCGGCGGCGCCGGTGGCATTGGCCGCGCAATTGTGGAGCGCCAACTGCAGGAAGGCGCCTGCGCCGTGCTGCTGGATATCGATGCCGCAGCGCTGGACTCGACAATTGCCGAGCTGTCCAAAAAGTACGGCCGTGACGTGGTGCGCGGCGTGCTCTGCGATGTCACCAGCGAAGACTCGGTGCTGGCAGCTTATGCCAAAGCGACGATCGAGTTTGGTGGTGTCGACATTCTGGTCTCCAACGCCGGCATTGCCTCGGCCGCGCCGCTGGAAGACACGTCTTTGGCCCTGTGGAACCGCAACCAGAGCATTCTGGCCACCGGCTACTTCCTGGTCGGCCGCGAAGCCTTCCGCCTGATGAAGGCGCAGGCCGTGGGCGGCTCCATGGTGTTCATTGCGAGCAAGAACGGCATGGTCGCCAGCAACCAGGCGGTGGCCTATTGCGCTGCCAAGGCCGCCGAGATTCAGCTCTCGCGCAGCTTCGCGCTGGAAGGTGCACCGCTGGGCATCCGCTGCAATGTGGTCAACCCCGACGCGGTGATCCGCGGCAGCAAAATCTGGACCGGCACCTGGAGCCAGGAGCGCGCCGCCGCCAACAAGGTCGACGAGCAGGACCTGGAAGCTTTTTACCGCGACCGCTCCATGCTCAAGCGCAGCGTCTTCCCCGAGGACATTGCCGAGGCCACCTATTTCTTCGCCGCCGAGCACCTCAGCGCCAAGAGCACCGGCAACATCCTGAATGTGGACGCGGGCAACCTCGCGGCCTTCACCCGCTGATTTACGCGCTGATCACCCCTACAAGAACAAGCAAGGACACGCCATGTCACTGATTTCAAAAGACCAGATTCAGGCCCACAACGCCAGTCTCAAACGCCACGCCGATACCGACTACGAATACCTGGGCGAGCAACTGGCACGCCGCCACATCGACATCGACACCATCAAGAGCCAGGTTGCCACCTTCGGCGTGGCCATTCCCAGCTGGGGCGTGGGCACAGGCGGCACGCGCTTTGCCCGCTTCCCCGGCCAGGGAGAACCGCGCCACGTGTTTGACAAGCTGCAGGACTGCGGCGTGATCCAGCAACTCTCGCGCGCCACGCCCACCGTGTCCTTGCATATTCCTTGGGACAAGTGCTCTGACTGGAGCGAGCTGCACCAGACCGCAAACAGCTACGGCCTCGGCTTTGACGCCATGAACTCCAACACCTTCTCCGACCAGAAGGGCCAGGCCCACAGCTACAAGTTCGGCAGCCTGACCCACGCCGATGCCGCCACCCGCGCACAAGCCGTGGCGCACAACATCGAGTGCATCGAGATCGGCCAGCAGCTCGGCAGCAAGGCGCTCACCGTGTGGGTGGGCGACGGCAGCAACTTCCCCGGCCAACAACATTTCAGGCGCGCCTTTGACCGTTATTTGGAGAGCACCCGCGAAATCTACGCCGCACTGCCGGGCGACTGGCGCATGTTCCTGGAGCACAAGATTTGCGAGCCCGCGTTCTATTCGACCGTGATCCAGGACTGGGGCAGCAGTTTCATGGCCGCCAGTGCATTGGGAAACAAAGCGCAGTGCCTGGTGGACCTGGGCCACCACGCGCCCAACGTCAATATCGAGATGATCGTGGCGCGCCTGATTGCGGCGGGCAAGCTGGCCGGTTTCCACTTCAACGACAGCAAGTACGGCGACGACGATCTGGATGCGGGCAGCGTGGCACCCTACCGTTTGTTCCTCGTCTTCAACGAGCTGGTGTCGGCCGCGCATGAAGGCGTCACAGGTTTCGACCCGGCCTACATGCTGGACCAAAGCCACAACGTCACCGACCCCATCGAGAGCCTGATGACCAGCGCCGCCCAGGTGCAACAGAGCTATGCCCAGGCCCTGCTGGTGGACCGCGCCGAGCTGGACGCCGCGCAAACCGCCAACGACGCCCTGCTGGCCACCCGCGCCTTGAAACGCGGCTTTGAGACCAACGTCACCCCCATCCTGCAGCGCCTGCGTGCGGAGGCCGGTGGCGCCATCGACCCCGTGGGCGCCTACCGCGCCAGCGGCTACCGCGCGCAAGTTGCCAAGGACCGCCCGGCGGCGGTGGGCGGCAGCGGCGGCATTGTGTAAGGGGTGCTTGCCTTGTGCAGACACCTTTCCCCATCGAGTCCTATGCTGCTGTGGTGTTCACAGCAGCAGGCATCGAGACCGGCCCCGGCAGTGCCCTTGTGCCAGGCCTTTTTTGCAGTAACAACATCCAGGAGACACCTATGAAAAAGCAACTCAAAACCCTGCTGGCCGTGGCACTCAGCGCCGCGCTGGTCAGCCCCGCCATGGCCGCAGACAAGATCGCACTGGTCGTCAAGAGCCTGGGCAACGGCTTCTTTGACGCCGCCAACCAGGGCGCGCAAGAGGCCGCCAAGGAACTGAAGAACGTCGAAGTGATCTACACCGGCCCGGCCAAAGCCACCGCCGAAGGCCAGATTGAAATCGTCAACTCGCTGATCGCGCAAAAGGTCTCGGCCATCGTCATCTCCGCCAACGACCCCGACGCCCTGGCCCCCAGCCTCAAGCGCGCCATGGAGCGCGGCATCAAGGTCATCTCGTTTGACTCCGGCGTGCGCAAAGACGGCCGCATGATGCACCTCAACCCGTCGAGCAACCCGCTGATCGGCGAGAAGCTGGTGAAGATGACGCAGCAGGCCATTGGCGACACCGGCGAAGTGGCGATTCTTTCGGCCACCGCGCAAGCCACCAACCAGAACATCTGGATTGACGAAGCCAAGAAGGTGCTGGCCATGCCCGCCTACAAGGGCCTGAAACTGGTGAGCGTGGTGTATGGCGATGACCAGACCGACAAGAGCTACCGCGAAGCGCAAGGCCTGTTCAAGAGCCACCCCAACCTGAAGGCCATCATCGCCCCCACCACCGTGGGCGTGGCCGCTGCCGCCAAGGCGGTGCAGGACGAAAAAATGGTCGGCAAGATTTATGTCACCGGCCTGGGTTTGCCTTCCGAGATGGCGGGCCACGTGAAGAGTGGTGCCGTGAAGTCGTTTGCGATCTGGAACCCCATCGACCTGGGCTACTCGTCGATCATGGCGGCCAGCCAGTTCATCAGTGGCAAGGTCACGGGCAAGGCGGGCGACAAGGTGTCGCTGGGTCGTGTGGGTACGGTCACGCTGGATGCCAATGGCGAGGCGGCCATGTCCGAGCCCTTCACCTATGACGCTACCAACGTCGAGAAGTTTGCCAAGTTCTTCTGATACCTGTCTGGCCTGTATTGTTTCAGGATTCAGGCCGATGGGGTACTCAGCTCCGTTCGTGTCCCCCGCAGAGGGCTGCGCCCTCTGCTCCTCCTTTACCTCACTCCACTGAGCACCCCATCGTCCTGAATCCGCCACCAGGGTTGGCAGCAGGGAAGGCGGCGGGGCCCGAAGGGCGGGGGACACGAACGGAAGCATCTACCCCGGTGGCATAGTCCACACACACGAAGGCCTGCAAGGGCAAGTTGGAACCTTTACAGAAAACGAACAGCCGAGATGTCCGAACAAGTGTTGCTAGCCCTAAGCGGCGTGCACAAAAGCTACGGTGCCACCCGCGCCCTGCGCGGCGTTGACCTGGAACTGCGTGCCGGCGAAGTGCTGGCCCTGGTGGGAGAGAACGGCGCTGGCAAATCGACCTTGGTCAAGATGCTCACCGGCGTGGTCCCCATGGACGAGGGTGCCATCACATTGAATGGCGTGGCGCAGCGCTTCGCCAACGCACAGGCCTCACAAGCCGCTGGCATTCTGGCCGTGCACCAGGAAACGGTGATGTTCGAAGAACTCAGCGTCGCCGAGAATATTTTTGTCGGCCGCCACCTCATGCGCGGCCCGTTTGTGAACTGGGCCGCCATGAATGCGCAGGCCCAGGCCGTGCTGGCCGACATCGGTGCGCGCTTCACTGCTACCACCCTGGTCAAAGACCTGAGCCTGGCCGAACGCCATCTGGTGGAGATTGCCCGCGCGCTGTCACAAAAGGCGCTGGTGGTGATTCTGGACGAGCCCACCGCCGCGCTCTCGCAAGCCGAAATCCGCGATTTTTATGGCATCGTGCGCAAGCTGCGCAGCCAGGGTGTGGGCGTGATTTTCATCACCCACAAGTTCGACGAAATCTTTGCCGTGGCCGACCGCTATCTGGTCCTGCGCGATGGCGCGGCGGTCGGCACCGGCGCGATTGCCGATGCGAGCGAAAAAGAACTGGTGCGCCTGATGGCGGGCCGCGAGATTGACCAGATTTATCCGCACATTGATTCGACGCCCGGTGAGGAAGTGCTGACAGTACAAAACCTGTCGCACCCCACCGAATTCCAGAATTTGAATTTCAGTTTGCGCCGCGGCGAGATCCTGGGCTTTTACGGCCTGGTCGGCTCCGGGCGCAGCGAGGCCATGCTGGCCCTCATGGGCCTGAATCCACAAGCCTGCGGTGCGTTCACCGTGCTGGGCCAGAAGCTCGATGCCAAGCGGCCCGGTGACGCCATTGCCGCAGGCATCGCCTATGTGCCCGAAGAGCGCCAGCGCCAGGGCGGCATTCTCAGCTTCTCGGTGCAGGACAACATCAGCCTGGCAGGCCTCGCACGCTTTGCCATCGGGCCCTGGCTCTCAGCTGTGAAAGAGTCGGCACTGTGCCAGCGCATGACCGAGCGACTGCGCATCAAGACCGCCTCACCCCACACACTGCTCTCGGGGCTGTCGGGCGGCAACCAGCAAAAGGTGGTGATCGCCAAGTGGTTAGGGTTGGACCCGAAAATCGTGATTCTGGACGAGCCCACCAAGGGCATTGACGTGGGTGCCAAGCAGGCCGTCTACCAACTGATTGCCGAGATGGTGAAGGACGGCTTGGCTGTCATTCTGGTGTCGTCCGAGTTGCCCGAGGTGATGCACCTGGCACACCGCGTCATCGTCATGCGCCGCGGTCTGCAGGTGGCGGAGTTTGCCGGTGCGCAGATACAGGCGGAAGCGATTGTTGCGGCGGCTTCGGGGCTGGATGGCTCCAGCGCGCATGGCCATGCCGCCATAGCTGCGAACGACTATGCCGCAGGAGTGGCTGCATGAAGGCGAACGGAAAAATAAAGATTCGCCGCGAGTGGCTCCTGTTACTCATCATCGGGGTCATCGTCCTGGCCGTCGGTGTCCGCGCCCCGGTCTTCCTGACCTGGCGCAACGCCATGGACATTGCCAATGACTCGGCCATTCTGGCGATTCTGGTGATGGGCCAGATGCTGGTGCTGCTCACACGCGGCATCGACCTCTCGGTGGCCTCCAACCTGGCGCTCACGGGCATGGCCTGTTCGCTCATCGGCAAGGCGTATCCGGGCGTGGACATCACGGTGCTGATTGCCATGGCGCTGGCGGTGGGCGCACTCCTGGGCAGCATCAACGGCTGGCTCATCACCGGTTTTAACTTGCCGCCCATCGTGGTGACGCTGGGCACGCTCTCGGCCTACCGCGGCGCCATCTTTGTGGCCAGCAAAGGCGCCTGGATTTCGGACCAGGACATCCATCTGGCCATCAAGGGCCTGCCGCGCGAAGTCTGGTTCGGCTTGCCCGCACTGGTCTGGTTTGCTTTGGTTGTGCTGGCCCTCTCGGCCGTGTTTTTGAAACTGCGTAAAGCCGGTCGAGAGATTTACGCACTGGGTGGCAACCCCCATGCGGCCACCTATGTCGGCATCAACGTGCCCGCCCGCCTGCGCCTGGTCTATACGCTCTCGGGTGCGCTGGCCGGACTGGCAGGCTTGCTGTGGGTAGGGCGCTATGCGATTGCCTACACCGAGTTGGCCGCTGGCTACGAACTTACCGTGGTCGCGGCCTGCGTGATTGGTGGCGTGAGCATTGGCGGCGGGGTCGGCAGCGTGCTGGGTGCGGCACTCGGTGTGCTGTTCATCGGTGTGGTGAATGGCGCACTGCCGGTGATACAGGTCTCGCCCTTCTGGCAGCAGGCCATCTCGGGTGCGGTGATTCTGGTTTCGGTGGCGGTGAATGCGCAGTCTGAACGGCGCGCGGGACGCCAGATTCTGGAACGTCAGGGAGCAGCGGCATGAACACACCACCAAGCCTGAAAGCGTGGAAAGCACCATGAAAGCGTGGAACACCTGGGAACGCGTGCTGCTGGCACTGCTGGTTGTGCTGCTGGTCGTCTTCGGCATCACCCAGCCCGGCTTCATGAGCGCGGACACACTGGCCGACAGCACCTTCAATTTCAGCGAGAAGGGGCTGTTGGCCCTGGCCATCGCCTTGCTCATCGTCTGCGGTGAAATCGATTTGTCGATTGCCGCCATCCTGGCCCTGTGCTCCCTGGCCATGGGCTACAGCATGCGCGCAGGGGCTGGCCCCTGGGGCATCACGGGCGCTGCGCTGCTCACCGGCGCGGTGGCCGGTGCGGTGAACGGCCTGCTGGTCACGCGCTACAAGCTGCCTTCCATCGTGGTCACCATCGGCACGCTCTCGCTGTACCGGGGGCTGGCGCTGGTGGCGCTGGGCGACCAGAGCATTTCGGGCTATCCGGAGGTGTTCTCCACCTTGGGCAATTCGTATATCGGCGAGGTGATCGGTGTGCGCTGGCTCATCATCCCCATCGAGTTTGTGCTGCTGATGGTGTGCGCCGTTGCCGTAGGCTTGTTTCTGCACCGCACGGTCATGGGGCGGCGCATCTACGCCATCGGGGCCAACCCGGTGGCCGCGCGTTTCTCGGGCATCGAGGCCGACCGCTACCGCTTTTTTCTTTTCGTGTTTGCGGGACTGATGGCCGCCGTGGCCGCCATTCTCTTGACCGGGCGCATTGGCAGCACACGGCCCAACATCGCCATGGGCTGGGAGCTTGACGCCATCACCATGGTGATCCTGGGCGGCGTGGCCATTGAGGGCGGCCGCGGCAGCGTGGTGGGCACCATGCTGGCGGTGCTGCTCTTGGGCCTGTTCACCTTCGGCATGGGCATGGCCAATGTCACTGGAATCGTCATGTCCATGGTGATTGGCGTGTTGCTGATTGTTTCCATGGTGCTGCCCAAGCTGCTCAAACGCAAAGGGGCGCACGCATGAGAAATTCCACTGCCACCGAAAAAATCGCCTTTCGCATGTTCCTGAATCCGGGGCAGGTGGCTGAATACCAGCGCCGCCACGATGCCATCTGGCCCGAGCTCAAAGTCTTGCTGACAGAGGCGGGTGTGAGCGACTACAGCATCTATCTCGATGCCGAACACCACCTACTCTTCGCCGTATTGCGCCGCACGGTGGGTCACGGCATGGACGCCTTGCCGCAACACCCGGTGATGAAAAAATGGTGGGCCTATATGGGCGACATCATGCAGGGCAACGCCGACGGCTCGCCGGTGGTGCAGAGCCTGCCCTGCATGTTCCACATGGATTGAAGGCGATGACGCCATCTCTTTTGGACCTGACCCTGGTCATCGACATTGGCAAGAGCAACGCCAAGCTGCTGTTGATCGATAGTGCGGGCCAGGTGGTGGAACGCCACAGCCGCGCCAATGGCAGCGTCACCAGTGCATTGGGCTATCCCGCACTGGATGTGGCGGGCTTGCAGCACTGGATGCAAACCACGCTGCGCGCCTCTGCCCACGCACAACGCTGCGGCCACGTGATTGCCTCCACCCACGGCGCGGCACTGGTGGCGCTGACCGAAGATGGTTTGGCTTGGCAGCCCGTGGACTACGAATACGCGGCCTTGCGCGCAGAGGCCACCGCACCCCACAGCGCTGCCGACACCGCCTATGAGGCGGCGACTGATTTTCACGAAACCCTGTCGCCCGATCTGCCCGCCGGTCTGAACGCCGCGCGCCAACTGCACTGGCTGCAAAACACGCACCCCGAGGCCTGGCGCCAGACGCAAACCCTGTTGCCTTACGCGCAGTACTGGGCCTGGCTACTCAGCGGTGTGGCCAGCAGCGAGGTGTCGTCCCTGGGTTGCCACACGCAGCTGTGGAACCCGGCGGCCGGCACCTACTCCAGCCTGGCTGTGAGCCGTGGCTGGGCCGCGTTGTTTGCACCGCTGCGCAGCGCGTGGGAGGTGCTGGGCAGCACAG
>CANCCF010000039.1 GCA_947374485.1 Comamonadaceae bacterium
GCTCCACCAGCCAGGCGCCACCCGAGGTGATGCCCACCAGGTGGCTCTCGGGGCGCAGCAGCAGCTGCACGCCGCGTAGCAGTTCCCGGTACAGGCCTTCCGCATCCAAAAACAAGCCTCCAGAAGGAGGCGTGGGGGGCGTGGTGCCACTGGCTTCATTTTTCTGGTTCATCGCGTCGGGCCCATTGAGTGTGACGCTATTTTAGTTTCAAGCCCTGTTCAGATTTCGCCACCGCAGAACAGCTTGAGCATCTCCAGCGCCACGCCGGGTGCGGCCACCAGTGCCCGGGCATCCACACCAAAGGCAAAGTAGGGCGCGTACTGCGGGAAGGCTGCTGCCTCTTGCGGGCCCAGGTGTTTGAAACCCATGCTCCAGCCGCCAAAGCAGCGCTTGGGCACCGGGTCGGCATGCAGCAGGGTGATGTAGTGGTGGCGGGGGTCATCCCAGATGCGCTGATAGGTTTCCAGCACGGCAGGCTCGTCGCCTTCAAGCACCTGGATGAAATGGCCCTCTGCGTACAGCAGCATGCCGGTGATGTTGTTTTGCTGGTTGTGGCGCACGGCCGATTCCAGGATGGAGGCTAGCACTGCACTGTCCCGGTCAATCAGTTCACTCACGTAAATCACCTGGGTCAGCTTCATAACGGGGTCCAATTTCTTCGCTGGGGCGTCAAGTATGCGCCTGTAAAAGCTGCCTTAAAAATTGTTCCAGAATAATGCAGGCCGAGGCCGCATCGGCATCGCGCGCGCCACTGGCAAGGGCTTCGGTGGTGCTGTAGCGCTCGTCCACCTCGAACACCGGCAGCTTGAAGCGGCCATGCAGCTGGCGGCCAAATTTTTGTGCCCGCGTGGTGTTCTCGTGCGCGGCGCCGTCCGGGTGGTAGGGCACGCCAATGACGATCGCGTCGGGCTGCCACTCCTGGATGGCTTTGGCTATTTGCACAAAGCGCGCATCGCCCGTCGCATGGATCGAAGCCTGCGGTGTGGCTGTGCCCAAAAACCGGTTGCCCACCGCCACACCGGTGCGCTTTTCGCCGTAGTCAAAGGCCATGAAGCTGCTGAGATGAGATGGCACCGGGGCCGCTTGGCCGCTGGCGGACGCAGTGCTCACGCGTGGCCGATCTGGTTGGAGATCATCCACGACTGAAGGCCCAGGAGACCCAGAGCGCGCTCGTAGCGCTGCTCGATGGGGGTGT
Source organism: Comamonadaceae bacterium (assembly GCA_947374485.1). Lineage (GTDB taxonomy): Bacteria > Pseudomonadota > Gammaproteobacteria > Burkholderiales > Burkholderiaceae_C > Allorhodoferax. Next base: position 1,197 of record CANCCF010000039.1, read on the forward strand.
CAAAAATCAGCTCCCGCGTGGCATCCACCGTGAGCCAGCTGTTTTCGCCCAACTCGGATTCGAGCTGCCCCTCGCCCCAGGCGGCGTAGCCCAGGGTGATCAATACCTTTTTGGGCCCGGCACCGCTGGCCAGGGCTTCGAGCACGTCCTTGGAGGTGGTCATCTCCAGGCCGCCGTCGATGCGCATGGTGGAGGCGTAGAGCGTCTCCTGGTCCTCGCCCACGTAAATCGGCTCGTGCAGCACAAAGCCGCGCTCGGTCTGCACCGGGCCACCATGAAAGACCGGGCTGTGCGCCAGGTCCAGGCGCTTGAGGTCCAGGTCCACCTTGCCAAACAGGGCGGGCAGCTGCATGTCGGACGGCTTGTTGATGACCAGCCCCAAGGCCCCGCGCGCGGTGTGCTCGCAGACATAGACCACGCTCTTGCCAAATAGGGCGTCTTCGAGCCCGGGCATGGCAATCAGGAAGTGGTTGGTCAGGTTGATGGGTGCAGAATCGCCGGTCATGTTTTCATTTTAGCGGCTCGCATGCAAAAGACTTTTTCCTCCGGTCTGGTGTGGCTCAGGCGCGACCTGCGCGTGCAGGACAACCCGGCCCTGGCCACGGCGCTGGCGCACTGCGCCCAGGTGCACTGCGTGTTTGTGTTTGACAGCACCATCCTCGAGCTGCTGCCGCGCCAGGACCGGCGCGTGGAGTTCATCCGCGAATCGCTGGTGGAGGTGGATGCGGCGCTGCGTGCGGCCGCAGGCCACGCAGCGGCCGGGCTTATCGTGTTGCACGGCGCGGCTGAAAGAGAAGTGGTGGCTCTCGCCCGTGAGCTGCAGGTGAACGCCGTGTTTGCCGCCAAGGACTATGAGCCGCAGGCCCTGCAGCGCGACGCGGCCGTGGGCACGGCCCTGCAGGCCCAGGGCATGGCGCTGGTGCAAATGAAGGACCACGTGGTGTGGGAAGAGCGCGAGGTGCTGACGCAAATGGGCAAGCCCTACGGCGTCTTCACGCCCTACCTGCGCGCCTGGCTTGCGAAGCTGGGCGATGCGCCCCTGCCCTCGCACACCTTGCCCTCCCCTTGCCCGCAGTTGGCGCCACGGCCCGATGCCTATGCCAAGGAAGTGCCAACACTTCAGGACATCGGCTTTGCGCCCACCAATCTGAAAGTGCTGGCCATTCCCACCGGCATGTCGGGCGCCGCCAGCCTGCTGGCGGACTTTGTGGAGCGCATGGACCGCTACGACGACACGCGCAACTTCCCCGCAGTCAAAGGCCCGAGCTACCTGGGCGTGCACCTGCGCTTTGGCACGGTGTCGATCCGTGCGCTGGTGAACCTGGCGCGCCAGCACATATCGACGGGCAGCAGCGGCGCGCAGACCTGGCTGGCCGAGCTGGTGTGGCGCGATTTTTATGTGCAGATCCTGGCCAACTTCCCGCAGGTGGCCACCGGTGCCTTCAAGCCCGAATACGACGCCATTGCCTGGGAGGAAGGTGCGCGCGCCGACGCCCTGTATGCCGCCTGGTGCACAGGCACCACCGGCTACCCGCTGGTGGACGCGGCCATGGCCCAGCTCAACCAGACCGGCTACATGCACAACCGCCTGCGCATGGTGGCGGGCAGCTTTCTGGTCAAGCACCTGGGCCTGGACTGGCGCTGGGGCGAGCGCTACTTTGCTACGCAGCTGAACGACTTTGACCTCTCCGCCAACAACGGCGGCTGGCAGTGGGTGAGCTCCAGCGGCTGCGATGCGCAGCCCTACTTCCGCATCTTCAACCCCGTCACACAAAGCGAAAAGTTCGACGCCCAGGGCCGCTTCATACGCCGCTATGTGCCCGCCCTGAAAGAGCTCGCCGCCAAGGCCATCCACGCGCCCTGGCTGGCCAAACCGCTGGAGTTGCAGGCGGCGGGCATCACGCTCGGCCAGCACTACCCGCTGCCCGTGGTGGACCATGCAGCGGCGCGCGGGCGCACGCTCTTGCGCTACGGCGTGGTGAAGAAGTAGCGGCGCGCCTGGGGCAGCCAGGGCAGAAGCGCCAGGCTCACACCAGGGTGCCGGTGGCGGCGGCCACGCTGCAGCCGGTGATGCGCCACAGATGGTTGGCCTGCTTGTGCAGGGTGTAGCTGGCAACCCAGGCATCGCCATCGGCATCGGTCATCTGCACCCTGAGCATGGCGTCGCTGCCGTGGCCCAGGGGCTGCATGAAGGTTGTGGAGGCAGGCCGGTAGACGACTTCGTACTGCGTGCGCACCATCTGCAAAAAGTTCTGCGCATTGCCCACCAGGCTCTTGATATTGGGTGCCGCGTACGAAAACGCCTTGGCTGCATCGTCGCGGGCAAAGGCCTGCAACTGGCCGCGCACCACCGCGATGATTTGCTTCTGGTCCGCAGGGCCCAGGTCTTCGGCGTTCGCAGGCAGTACCGCTGTAGCCAGTGCGCACACAAAGCCAAGCACAAGCCATCTTGCAAGACCCCTGAACATTCCAGCCATGGTGCAGCCCTCCAGTGCTGTCCATCTTACGGCCCTTGTGATGGGGCAGTCACTATGCCGGCCATTGGACTAAACAATTGGAGGGGCTTTGGCCCGGGGCCTAGACTGCACAGACGTTCAATGAAGAACGCCTCCACGACAAACCCACAACAGGAGACCCGCATGTCCACACCCGCCCAGTGCCCCTTCCCCCACGCCGCCAGCAAGAGCGCCGTGGCCTCTGCCCCTTCCAACGCCGACTGGTGGCCCAACCAGCTCAGGCTGGGCATCCTGCACCAGCACAGCGCCGCCTCCAACCCGCTGGGTGAAGGCTTCAACTACGCCCGGGCCTTCGCCGCGCTGGACCTGGATGCCGTCGTCAACGATTTGCACGCGCTGATGACCGACTCGCAGGACTGGTGGCCCGCCGACTGGGGCCACTACGGCGGCCTGATGGTGCGCATGGCCTGGCACTCCGCAGGTACCTACCGCACCAGCGACGGCCGCGGTGGCGCGGGCACCGGCAACCACCCCCCCGCGCCCCCCCCCCGCTGGCCGGACAACGGCAACCTGGACAAGGCGCGGCGCCTGCTCTGGCCTATCAAGCAAAAGTATGGCGCGAGCCTGTCCTGGGCCGACCTGATCATCCTGGCGGGCAATGTGGCGCTGGAGTCCATGGGCTTCAAGACCTTTGGTTTTGCCGGCGGGCGCGAAGACATCTGGGAGCCCGAACAGGACATTTACTGGGGCGCCGAGAAAGCCTGGCTGGCCACCAGCGACCAGGACAACAGCCGCTACAGCGGCGAGCGCCAGTTGGAGAGCCCGCTGGCCGCCGTGCAGATGGGCCTGATCTATGTGAACCCGGAAGGCCCGGACGGCAAACCCGACCCGCTGGCCTCGGGGCGCGATGTGCGCGAGACCTTTGCCCGCATGGCCATGAATGACGAAGAAACCGTGGCTTTGGTGGCCGGTGGCCACACCTTTGGCAAGGCCCATGGCGCCGGGGACCCCAGCCTGGTGGGCCCCGATCCAGAGGCCGCTGGCATTGAAGCCCAGGGCCTGGGCTGGATCAATGCGTTCGGCAGCGGCCACGGCGTGCACACCACCACCAGTGGCATAGAAGGTGCCTGGAAGCCCCACCCCACCACCTGGGACAACGGCTACTTCGACATGCTGTTTGGCTACGAGTGGGCGCTCACCAAAAGCCCGGCCGGTGCCCAGCAGTGGGTGGCGCAGAACGTGCGCCCCGAGCACCTGATTCCGGACGCGCATGACCCGGCGCTAAAGCACCCGCCCATGATGACCACCGCCGACATGTCGCTGCGCATGGACCCGGCCTATGAAAAGATCGCGCGCCGCTTCCACCAAAACCCAGAGCAGTTTGCCGATGCCTTCGCCCGCGCCTGGTTCAAGCTCACCCACCGCGACCTCGGCCCGCGTGCGCGTTACCTCGGCAAACGGGTGCCGCAAGAAGTGCTGCTCTGGCAGGACCCGATTCCAGCAGCAGTTGGCAGCCTGGTCGATGCGCAGGACGTTGCCGCACTCAAGTCCAAAGTGCTGGCCTCGGGCCTTTCGATTGCCCAACTGGTCAGTACCGCCTGGGCTTCGGCCTCCACCTTCCGCGGCAGCGACAAGCGGGGCGGTGCGAATGGAGCGCGCATCCGCCTGGCGCCACAGAATGACTGGGCTGTGAACCAGCCGGCGCAGCTGGCCGAGGTGCTGGCCACCTTGGAGGCCCTACGGCAGGCCTTCAACGCCGCGCAGACCGGCGGCAAGCACCTGTCCCTGGCCGACCTGATTGTGCTGGCCGGCAGCGCGGCCGTGGAGGCCGCTGCCCACAAGGCAGGCCACACGGTCACCGTGCCCTTCACCCCGGGCCGCACCGATGCCAGCCAGGCACAGACCGATGTGGCATCTTTCCAGGTGCTGGAGCCGGTGGCCGACGGCTTTCGCAACCACGTGCACAAGGGGCTGGAGGCCGTGGCCGCCGAGCTGCTGCTGGACAAGGCGCAACTGCTCACCCTCAGTGGCCCGGAAATGACGGTGCTGGTGGGTGGCCTGCGCGTACTGGGTGCCAATGCAGGCCAGAGCCGGCACGGCGTGTTCACCACGCGGCCCGAAACCTTGAGCCCCGACTTCTTTGTGAACCTGCTGGACATGCGCACGGCGTGGAGCCCGTCGGCCACGCCCGGTGTGCTGGAGGGACGCGAGCGCAGCAGCGGCGCCCTGAAATGGACAGGCACGGTGGTGGACCTGGTGTTTGGCTCGAATGCGCAGCTGCGCGCCCTGGCCGAGGTCTATGCCGCGCGTGACGCAGAAGGCAAATTCGTTGCCGATTTTGCGGCCGCCTGGACGAAGGTCATGAACCTGGACCGCTTCGACCTGCAGCGGCCCTGATGCCGGCGGCTTACGCCGATTACTCCTCCAGGGGCCTGGTGCAATAGGAGCGCACCAGGGCCAGCAGGTCGTCTTCCGAATACGGCTTGCCCAGGTAATGGTCCACGCCCAGTTCCAGCGCGTGTTCGCGGTGTTTCTGGGCGATGCGCGAGGTGATCATGATCACCGGCAGGTCGCGCAGCTTCTCGTCGGCGCGGATGTTGCGCACCAGGTCAAAGCCGTCCATGCGCGGCATCTCGATGTCCGACAGCACCACCGCGGGCTTCTCCTGCGCCAGCACCTCCAAGGCGTGCAGGCCGTCGTTGGCCAGCGCCACGCGGAAGCCTTCGCGCTTGAGCAGACGCTGGGTGACGCGGCGCACGGTAATCGAGTCGTCCACCACCAGCACCAACGGCGCGGCGCCCCCCACGGCCTGCGGGCTGGCCGCATCCCTGTGTGCTCCCGTGTCTGCAACCGTGTTTGCAAGGGCCGGCTGTGCGGCCGCTGCGCTCAGGGCCCGGGCCTGCGCGCCATACACCGTGGCCAGGGCCACCGGGTTGTAGATCAGCACCACCGCGCCTGAGGCGAGCACCGACATGCCCGCCAGGCCCGGCAAGCGCGCCAGCTGCGGCCCCAGGTTCTTGACCACCACTTCGCGGTTGCCCAGCACCTCGTCCACGTGCAAGGCCAGGCGCTGGCCCGCGCTGCGCAATATGGCCACCGGCAGCATGCGCCCGGCAGGCTCGCTGCTCTGGCCGGAGACCTGCAGCAGCGCACCACCCCAGTAAAAGGGAATCTCCTGCCCACCCCAGGCGAACTGGCCGCTCTGGTAGGCCGCCTGCACCGCACCGGCGGGCGCGCGCAGCACGGTCTCGATCAGGTTGGAGGGCACGCCAAAGCTGAGCTCGCCCATGCGCAGCATCACCACCTGGGTGACGGCCGTGGTGAGCGGCAGCACCAGCCGGAAGGAGGTCCCCGCACCGGCCTCGGTGTGCGTTTCCACCACGCCGCCGAGGGCGTTGAGTTCGGTCAGCACCACGTCCATGCCAATGCCGCGGCCTGAGAGTTCGGTGACTTCCGGGGCAGTGGAAAAGCCGGGCGTGAAGAGCAAACGGGCCGCCTCGGCATCGCTCAGTTCGGCATCCGCCGCTATGAGCTGGCTGGCCACTGCCTTGGCGCGGATTTTGTCCAGATGCAGGCCACCACCGTCATCGCCGAAGGTGACCGAGACGTCGTTGCTCTGCTGGTTCACGGTAATGGAAATGGCGCCTGCGGGCGGTTTGCCTGCGGCCGCGCGCGTGGCCGTGTCTTCAATGCCGTGCACCACGGCATTGCGCAAGATGTGCTCAAAGGCCGGCGTCATGCGGTCCAGCACGCCGCGGTCCATCTCGATGTTGCCACCGGTGATGTCGAGCTTGACCTGCTTGTCCGACTCCTTGGCCGCCAGGCGCACCACGCCATACAGGCGCTCGGCAATGCCGTCAAACTCCACCATGCGCGTGCGCAGCAGGTCGCGCTGCAGTTCACGGGCCTGACGGGCCTGGGCATTGAGGTCATCTTCGGCACCTTCAAGGTCGCGCTGCAGGTTGCGCTGCACCGTGGCCACGTCGTTGACCGACTCGGCCATCATGCGGGTGAGCTCCTGCACACGGGTGAAGCGGTCGAACTCCAGCGGGTCGAAAGCCTGGGCCTCGCTGCTGTGCGCCAGGCGCGACTGCATTTGCGATTCGGACTGCACTTCCACATCGCGCAGCTGCTGGCGCAGGCGCTCGAGGTTGCCGCTGAGCTCGCCCAGGCCGCTGCGCATTTGCACCAGCCGTGAATCGAGGCGCGAGCGGCTGATCATCACCTCGCCGGCCTGGTTGACCAGGCGGTCCAGCAGCTGGGTGCGCACGCGCACCAGCTGGCCCGCCGAGCGCGAGGCCGAGCGTGTAACCTGCTCCACACTGACAGGCGCAGGCGGTGGCAGCTGCACTGCGCCGACCCCGGAGCTCGCGCCGTCTGTGTCGGCTGCAGGCGCTTCGGTGCCGGCCAACGCATCAGCGCCGCTGTCATCCCCATGGAGCGCGGGAAGGTCAGCGCTGTGGGCCGCGAGTTGGCTGATGTCTTCGCGCGGGGCCAGGTCCAGTGCGTCCAGCGTGGCGTGCAAAGTGTCCAGACGCGCCAGCAGCGGCTCCAGCTGCTCGCTCGCCAGGCCCTCGCTTCCGAGTGCCTCGATGCCGGACTCCATGCGGTGCGCCATCTCGCCCAGGCGCATGGCCCCGGCCAGCCGGGCACTGCCCTTGAGGGTGTGCAAAACGCGCAGCGCCTCGGCCCGTGCGCCCAGGTTGTCCGGGCGTGCCACCCACTGGCGCAGGGCTGTGCCCAGGGCGGGCATCAGTTCCAGCGCTTCTTCCTGGAAGATGGGGAACAGGTCGGTATCGAGGTGGTCCTGCACATCGATGGCCGGGGCGGTGTTGGATGCAGGGGGCGCATCCATCGGCACGGGTGCCAGTGCCGCTCCCGCTTGCAATTCTGGTTCCGGTGCCCGCTCTGGTTCTGGTTCCGGCTCTGGTTCCAGCTCATCCTCAAAAGAGGCCAGCACGGTGTCCATTTCGACAAAGACGGTGTCCGATTCCGTGCCGTGCTCTGCAAACGCAGTGGCCACAATGGCGCGCAGGGCGTCCAGCACGGCGGCATCACAGGGCTTGAGGAAACCGGCGGCAAACTGGTGCAGCAGGCGGCGGATTTCTTCTGCCGCTTCGTTGAACACCAGAGCGTGACCGGCTGTGCCTGCATCGTGCAACTTCACGTGCTCCAGGGCCTGTTCCAGGGTGCGCGCCACCTCCGACAAAGCAGCAAAACCCACGGTGGACGCGATGCCGCCCAGCGAATGCGCCAGCACGACCGTGGAGTCGGCCAGTGGCCGGTGCAGTTCCATGGCCCATTCGCTGAGCTCCACCTGGAGGCGGCGAGACCACTCATCAGCCTCGTTGAGGAAGACGTTGTAGAGCGGAATGCCCAGGCGCAAATCACCGATGACCTTGACCTGCTCTTCGGCACCCAGTGCCGCAGGGACAGAGGCAACAGGCGCCTCGGCCGGGGCCACGCTGGCTTCTTCGTCTGCGACTTCAATGGGAGCGACCCGTTCGGCAAAATCGAACTCGCCCAGGTCCAGCCCTTCACCAACCGCATCGGCATCGGCGGGAGCCGGCAGCGCGCGCAGGGAGTCGGGGTCAAACGCAGCGGTGGATTCGAAGTCCGGCAGCAGCCTGGCTCCCTCGATTAGCGCTTCAGCGGGCACTGGGGCAGTTGGCACGAGCCCTGCCAGCTCAGTGGAGGCGAATTCAGGCAACAGGCTGTGCGGCGCCTCGTCAGCAAACGCCAGCGGCACTGCGGCGCCGAGTGGTTCGGGCGCCACCGAGTCCAGAAAATCGGGGGCTTCCTGCGCCGCGGTCAGTTGCGGGCTGTGCGTCCGGGCTCCGGGTACCTGCAAAAGCCGGTGCTGGCCTTGCAACCGCAGGGCGTCGGCACTGGCACGAAACGGGGCCGCGGCCCATGCGCCTTCGGTCTTGTCCGCAATATCGGCCAACCAGCGGCCAAAGGCGGCCATTGCCGCGGCCGACAAGTCCACCAAGGCCTCGGTGGCAGGCTTTTGTTCGGCCAGCCAGGCATTGAAGAGCTGCTCAAAGGCCCAGGCGCCTTCGCCAAACTCGTTCAAGCCCACCATGCGCGCGCTGCCCTTGAGGGTGTGGAAGGCGCGTCGCAAGGTAGTCTGTTCAGCCAGGTTGGATGGCTCCAGGGCCAGTGCGCGCGCGGCTTGCTGCCCAGCCAGCACCACTTCACGGGCCTCGTCCAGAAAGATGTCCTGCAGGTCGGCATCGTCGTCGTCTTCTGGCGGCGCCAGCGCGGCGGGCGCTGCCAGCGGGCTGGCCGCAAGCGCAACCGCCGCGGGTGCAGGTGCAGGTGCAGGTGCAGGCACCGCCTCTGGAGCATTCGCACGCATTTCGGGCTGGGGCTGGGGCTCGGCCAGGGCGGCCAGGGCGGGCAGGGGCGTGCGCTCGCGCCCCATCAGGGGTTTGAATTCGGCGGTCTCTTCGTCATAGACAAACAGCTTCTTGGCCATGGCACGCTGGTAGCTCAGCATGTCAATGAGCAGGGCCAAGGCGCCCAGGCTGTTGCCCAGCTTGTCAAAGACGCCGGTGCGGGCGGATGCGGCATCGACTTCGTCGACCATGAAGCGGTCCACGCTGGCGCGCATGCGCAGGCAGGCCAGCGCGGGCTGGTCCAGCCCCAACACCGAGAACACGCCACGCATTTGCGACAGGCGGTTGGGCACTTCACGCAACGGTGCCTTGTCGGCGGGGTTGCGGAAGAACTGGTCGAGCGCGGCTTCCACTTCGCCCAGCGAGGTGCGCAGTTCATCGACCACGCTGCCCATGGTCTGGCGCTCGCTCACACGCCGGTACAGGTCCTCCATCCAGCCTTCGAGTGGCTCGGCTTCGCCACCGGCCTGCACCTGTTGCAGGCGTTTGGCCAGGCGGGCACTGCGCTCGGCCATGTGGTCGTTGGTCGGGTCCAGATCCTCGTAAGCGGCTTCCAGGTACAGCACCGAAGTGGCCACCTCCATGGCCAGTGCCGGAGCGGGTGCGGCGCCGCTGCGCAGAGTGGCCTCCATCACGCTGGTCAGGCTTTGCGCCAGCACGCTGCTGTGCGGGTGCAGCTTCTGCATGGACTCGGCCACGGCGGCAAATTGCTCGGCGGTCTGTTTCAGGCGGTGGGTGTCACCTCCGGCCAGGGCCGACCAGGACTCGGCAGCGGAGGCAATGCGCTTGCGCGCGAGTTGCAGCTGGACCGGGTCAAAGCGGCCGAACTGCGCGGTGGTGTAGTCCACTGGTGCACGGTCCTGCAGGCCATAGGCCTGGCGCACGGCAGCCAGCAGCGGCGCTGCCTGCCCCACAGCGGCCTGGGCTTGCGCACAGAAAAACACCAGGTCTTGCGCCAGGCGTTCGCTTGGCGCGCCGCCCCCCTTGGCCAGGCTGGCGTACTGCTGCAAGATGCGCGAGGCGGTGCGTTTGGTGTAGATGTCCGGGGGCAGCAGCGACAGGGCCATGGCCTCGAAATAGCCCGCTGCAATGGCCCATAAGCTGCTTGCCTCCAGGGTGCTCTGGCCAGCCGACAGACCCGCGCACACCTGTGCCAGCCGGGCGGCGGCATGCGGCTCGTCGGCCTTGACGATCTTCAGCACCGCGTGGTCCAGGCGCGTGCGCACCTCTGGCGCGTAGGCCAGCGCGGGTGCACCCGCAGGCAGCGCCACCGGCTGCCAATGCCAGTCCAGCGGCCACAGGTCAGCGGGGTGGATGCGATCGGCGCCGGCAAGCTCCATGATGGCGCGGTACTGCGGAAACAGCGCCACGCTGGAGGCGCTCTTGCCTTTGAGCAGGCCCTCCAGGTATTCGGTCAGGGCAAAACTGGCGCGTTCCAGGTTCAGTGCGGCGTCGTTGCTGCACAGCTCGGGGCGCTGCACAAACTTCTGCACCGCCGTCTCCATGCCGCGCAGCAGGCGTGCCGGTGCGGGCAGGCCTACCATTTCCAGTGCGCCCACGGCCTGGTGCAATTGCTGGCGGGCCACGCGCAGGTGGCTGGTGTCAAGCTCGCTCAAGTTCGAGCCGCGTGCCAACTCGGCGTCGCGCACAAAGCGGTGCATGGCCCGGGTGGCGCCGTCCAGTGATTTGCGCAGTTCATCGAGCACCCAAGCCAGGGGGCCGAGGTCGCTCTGCGCCGCTTCGCTGTCTGCTACCGCCGGTGGAATCGATGCCATGGTTTCAATCTCAAGGGATAACAAGCGTCAGACGATCTTGAATCGCGACACGGACTGGCGCAATTCCTCGGCCATGCGCGAGAGCTCGCGCACCTGGCCTGCCGTGACGCGGGTGCCCTCACCGGTTTGTTCGGTGACGGCAAAAATATGCTGGATATCTTCGGCCACCTCATTGGCCAGACCGGCCTCGCGCGAGGCGGAGTTGGAAATCTGCTCAATCAGGTCGGCCACCCGGCGCGACACGCGGTCAATTTCGGTAAGCGCCGTGCCGGCGTTGTCGGACAGCTTGGCGCCTTCCACCACACCCTGGGTGGAACGCTCCATGGCGCCGATGGCATCCTGCGTGTCGGTCTGGATCGCCTTGACCAGCGCGGCGATCTGGCGCGTGGCATCGCCCGAGCGTTCAGCCAGTCGCTGCACCTCTTCGGCCACCACCGAGAAGCCGCGCCCGGCCTCACCAGCCGATGCGGCCTGGATGGCGGCGTTCAGAGCCAGCACGTTGGTCTGCTCGGTGATGTCGGAGATCAGCTCGGTGATTTCGCCAATCTCCTGCGAGGACTCGCCCAGGCGCTTGATGCGCTTGGAGGTTTCCTGGATCTGCTCGCGGATGGAGTTCATGCCGCCAATGGCGTTTTGCACTGCCTTCAGGCCCGACTCGGCGGCCTGCAGCGACTGGCGCGCCACCCGGGCCGACTCCTGCGCCTGGGCCGACACGTCGTTGATGCGCCCGGCCATGTCCAGCACGTTCTGGCCGGTCTCGCGGATCTCGTGCAGCTGCTCCTTGGAGGCGGCCAGCAGCTCGGTGGAGGTGGCGTCCACATCGGATGTGGTTTGCGCCACCTGCGCTGCCGTGTTCTGCACGTTGGCCACCAGCGAGCGCAGCTCTTCGACGGTGTAGTTGACCGAGTCGGCAATGGCGCCGGTGATGTCCTCGGTGACGGTGGCCTCTTGCGTCAGGTCGCCTTCGGCCACGGTTTGCAGCTCGTTCATGAGGCGCAGAATGGCGGCCTGGTTGGCATCGTTCACACGCTTGGCATGCTGCTCCTGGCGTTCGGCCTCCAGGCGCTGCGCGTCGGCCGCCGACTGGCGCCTGCGGCTGTCATGCAGTTGCACATACGCCAGGCCACCGGCCGACAACAGGGCCAGCGCTGCGGCCAGGGCCAACAGCGCCAGCGCGCCACCGCCCACGCCGGTCTGCATGGCCAGCTGCGCCTGCAGGTCTTCGAGGCTGCGGCGCAGCGTTTCGCTGTCGGCCATGATGGCGGTCTGCGCGGTGCGTGCGGCCACCAGGCCCTGCAGGTTGTCCAGAATCGCGCCGCTTTGCGCACGCAACTCTTCGTACTGCGCCATCAGGGTGTCGAGTTGCTCGCGCGTGGCGGGGTCGCGCGCAGCGGCCAGCCGCATTTCGGCATTGCCATTTTGCAAACCCTGGGTGACTTCCTTGAAACTGGAGAGGTCTTTGCCCAACTGGAAGATGGCCTCGGGGCTGACACCCTCGGTGGTCAGGAATTCATTCGACGACTTGCCAATGCGCTGGGTCAGCATGATGAGCTGACCCACCGCCGACATCTCGAGGGCGGGTGCGTTTTGCTGCACCTTGAGGCTGGAGATGCCCTGTGCGGTTTCCAGCAGCTTGGCCGACTGCTTGTTGATCTGCCGCAGCGCGGCACCGATCTGCGTCAATGTCTTTTGCTGCTGCATCACGGCCTTGGCGTTCTTCTCGGCCTTGTCCACCAAGGGGCTGACCTTGTCAAGCTCGGGCTGCAGGCTGGCGTCCAGCGCGCTCAGCCGCTGCGCACTGTCACCCTCCTGCAGGCCGCGCGTGGCCTTGACCAGGGTGTCGGCGCTCTCGGTCACATCGGCAAAGGCTGGCGCGTAACCCACCAAGGCCTGGCTGACCGATTTGGCCAGACGCTGCGACTGCATCAGGGACTGGCCTGTCACGCCGAGCTGCTGCGCCACCTTGTCCGACTGGTTGAGTGCATACAGCGTCACAGCGGCCAGCATCACCAGCGACACGCCCAGTGACACGCCGAGCACACGCTGGTGCTGCGCGGCCGGGCGCGAACCCAAGCCCGGTACGGCCAGCACTTCGCTGTCCGGTTCCGGCTCACTGCTGTCCTGCAGTACCTCGACGGGCTCAGGCTTGACAGCCAGCAAGGGGCGGGCCACCAGCACGGTTTCAGGCGGCTCGGCATCGACGCCCTGGTCAGGCATGGCCAGACTGAGCTGAGAGTCCATGTCCGACTGTTGGCGCTTGGAGGAAAACAGGTTCTTGATGTGGTTTATGGCTGACATGGTGGGCACCCGGGATTTGAACTAAGCACCAATGCTCAGGAAGGTCGGTAACTTCGCCAGCGCGCGCAGGTTGAGCTCCTGCCAGCGCTGACCCTCTTTGTCGATGTGGCAGGGGCCGAAGTAGCCCGGCGCATCGGCACTTGCCGCGCTGCTGGAGGCAAAGTCGTCGGCACCACGCAAGCCCGCCAGGCTGTCCACCTGCAGCGCGCAATTGACCTCCAGCTGCGCATTCAGGGTGACTACGCAGACCTCGCCGACCGGGGCCGCCGTGCTGGCGGAGGGGCTGCTGAGAGCCACCCCGCTGGTGGCTACAAACCGCGCCAGCTCCACCACGCCCACCAGGTGACCGCGGATGTTGAGCACGCCCTTGAACCAGTCGCGCGCATAGGGCACGGCCTGGGGTTTGGAGAGGGGCACGATTTCACCGGACTGGCCCAATGGCAGCAGGTAGTTGTGACCGCCCGTGCGCACCGCCAGCCAGGACACGGCCATACCCTCGCTTTGTGCCGCCTGCAGGCGTTTGGCCAGTCGGGCCTGGAGCTCGCGGAGTGCTTCGCGCTTTGCCATCGTGGCGCTCAGCCCAGCGCCTTGATTTTGGCGAACAGCTCGGCCCCGTCCACCGGCTTGGTGATGTAGTCGCGTGCGCCCTGGCGCATGCCCCACACGCGATCCGTCTCCAGGCTCTTGCTGGTGCACATGATGATGGGGATGCCGGTGAACTCGGGCGCGCGGCTGATGGAGCGGGTGAGCTGAAAGCCGTTCTGGCCGGGCATCACCACATCCATCAGGATCAGGTCGGGCCGCTCTTCGGCCAGGCGCGCAAAGGCTTCGGTGGCATTTTCGGCCGAGCGCACGAGGAAGCCATTGCGCTGCAGCAGGTCGGTCATGAACAGGGTTTCGGTCTTGGAGTCATCCACGATCAGCACTTTGTGGATGGACATCAGGCGGCTTCCTGGGGTGCGGTGCCAAACTGCTGCACGGCGTGCAGCAACTGCTCCTTGGAAAAGGGTTTGGTCAGGTAGTCCTGCGCGCCGGCCATACGGCCGCGGGCTTTGTCGAACACGCCGTCCTTGCTGGAGAGCATGACCACCGGTACGCCATGGAACCTGGCATTGCGCTTGATGATGGCGCAGGTCTGGTAGCCATCGAGCCGCGGCATCAGGATGTCGCAGAAAATCAGGTTGGGTTGGTAGTCATTGACCTTGGCCAGGGCGTCAAAGCCATCTTCGGCCAGCAGGACTTCATGACCGCCCTGCTTGAGGAAAATTTCCGCACTGCGCCGGATGGTGTTGCTGTCGTCCACCACCAGCACTTTCAATACCGTATCTTGGGTACTCACAAGGCTTGTTCCTCTCCTGATCACTACCACCTGCCAAACGTGTGCTGGCGTCGGTGCTCGCGCTAAATTTGAACCATCTCGAAATCTTCCTTGCGGGCAGCGCACTCGGGGCAGACCCAGTTCATGGGTACATCGGCCCACAAGGTACCGGCTGCGATTCCATGTTCGGGCGCACCCAGCGCCTCGTCATAAATCCAACCGCAAATCAGACACATCCAAGTTTTAGTATCGGTCACAGCTTAAGGGGCCTTCGAATAGAATGCAATCATTGTATAGAGGCAACAGCCGCAGCCCGCACTGCTGATTGTCGAAACATTGCCATTCTGCCTGATGGCATCCACGAGAACAGGCTATCAAATGACCGCATCTCTCCTGCCCGACCCGCTCGCAGACGAACCCGACGAAGGACCCGCTGCCTGCGTGCTGGTGTTCAATGCCAATGATGCGAGCGGCGCGGCCGGCCTGGCCGCTGACCTGATGGCCATTGCATCCGTCGGCGCCCACGCCATGCCCGTCATGACCGGTGCCTACATACGCGATACCTCCGAGGTATTTGACCACTTTGCCCTGGATGACGAGGCCGTCTCCGAGCAGGCCCGGGTGATCCTCGAAGACATCGCCGTGCAGGCCATCAAGGTAGGTTTTGTCGGCAGCCCCGAGAACCTGAGTGCCGTTGCCGAGCTGGCCTCGGACTACTCGGAAGTGCCCTTGCTCACCTACATGCCCGACCTGTCCTGGTGGCGTGAAGACCAGATCGACATGTACCAGGACGCCTGCAGCGAATTGTTATTGCCGCAGACCACAGTGTTGGTGGGAAACCACAGCACGCTGTCGCGCTGGCTCTTGCCCGAGTGGAGCAACGAGAAAGCACCCACCGCGCGCGACATCGCGCGGGCTGCCAATGCCTTTGGCGTGGCCTATACGCTGGTGACCGGCATCCCCTTGCCGGACCAGTTCATCGAGAACGCGCTGTGCTCGCCCACCGCCACCCTGTGCTCGCACAAGTTCGAGCGCTTTGAGGCCGTGTTCAGCGGCGCCGGTGAAACCCTCTCGGCCGCCGTTGCCGCCCTGATTGCCAGCGAGACCGAACTCACCGAGGCCGTGGCCGAAGCCCTGAGCTACCTGGACCGCTGCCTGGACAGCGGCTTTCGGCCCGGCATGGGCAACGTCATTCCGGACCGCCTGTTCTGGGCCCAGCCCGAGGACGATGAAGCCGCAGAAGACGCGCAGGAATCGAGTTTCGAAATTTCCCCCAACGACACCCGCCATTGATAGAGCCCAAGCCATGACCGTTGACCTCAACCAAACCTTGTTCGACCGCGCCCGCCAGGTGATTCCCGGCGGCGTGAATTCCCCCGTGCGCGCCTTCAAGGCCGTGGGCGGCACGCCGCGTTTTGTGCAGCGCGCGCAAGGCGCCTACTTCTGGGACGCCAACGGCAAACAGTACATCGACTACATCGGCTCCTGGGGCCCCATGATCCTGGGCCACGGCCACCCTGCCGTGGTGGAGGCGGTGCAAAAAGCGCTGTTGGATGGCTTCTCGTTTGGCGCCCCCACCGAGCGCGAAGTGGAACTGGCCGAGGCCATTCTGGCGCGCGTGCCCAGCATGGACATGGTGCGCCTGGTGAGCTCGGGCACCGAGGCCGGCATGAGCGCCATCCGCGTGGCACGTGGCGCCACCGGGCGCAGCAAGTTCATCAAGTTCGAAGGCTGTTACCACGGCCATGCCGATGCCCTGTTGGTGAAGGCCGGTTCGGGCCTGGCCACTTTTGGCAACCCCACCAGCGCCGGTGTGCCACCCGAGGTGGTGCAGCACACCATCGTGCTCGAATACAACAACATCCAGCAACTCGAAGAGGCTTTTCAAACACACGGCAAAGAACTCGCCTGCGTGATGATCGAGCCGATTGCGGGCAACATGAACTTCGTGCGCGCCTCCGTGCCCTTCATGCTGCGCTGCCGCGAGCTGTGCACGCAGTACGGCGCGCTGCTGGTGTTTGACGAAGTGATGACGGGTTTGCGCGTGGCCCTGGGCAGCGCGCAAAGCGTGTACGCCCGCAGCATCCCCGGCTTCGAGCCCGACATGACGGTGCTGGGCAAGGTGATTGGCGGTGGCATGCCGCTGGCCGCCTTTGGTGGCAAGCGCCACCTGATGGAACAACTCGCCCCACTGGGCCCGGTCTACCAGGCCGGCACCCTGTCGGGCAACCCGGTGGCCACGGCCTGCGGCCTGGCCACCTTGAAGGAAATCGGCAAGCCCGGTTTTTACGAAGACCTGGGCCGCAAGACGCAGGCTTTGGTCAGTGGCCTGACCGCTGCCGCGACACAGGCCGGCATTCCGTTTTGTGGTGACAGCGAAGGCGGCATGTTCGGCTTCTTCCTGTTCCCCGAGTTGCCGCAGAACTACGCCAAGGTCATGACCACCGACAACAAGACCTTCAACACCCTCTTCCACGGCCTGCTGGAGCGCGGCGTCTACATCGCCCCGGCGCTGTACGAGGCCGGCTTCATGAGTGCCGCGCACACCGATGCAGACATTGCAGAAACGGTGGCCGCGGCGGCGGAAATCTTCGGCACCCTGTAGGCCCGCAGCGGGGCTGCCCAAACTTGGTGAATTTCCAGATCAAGCGGTCTTTTTAAGCATCTGGACAGGCCGCAACACCCATAATGGCCCAGCCATTGGGGAGGCAAATTTGCAGATTTCATTCAAGGCCTTGTGGGGTGCGGTGCTTTTTTTGCTGTGCAGTTGCACAGGGGCCTGGGCCCAGGCCAGCGTCAAAATTGGCGTGTTGTCTTTTGAAAGCCCTGCGGACACAGTCTCGCGCTGGCGGCCCACGGCCAGCTATTTGCAGGCCAGCATTCCCCGCCAGAAATTCGAAATTGTTCCGCTGAATTACGAAGAACTGAACACCGCGGTCGAGCAGGGCCAACTTGATTTTGTGCTGACCAACCCGGAGCACTACGTGGTGCTGCGCAATGTGTTTCGCATCAGCCCCATGGTGACCCTCAATACCCGGGTCGGCAGCCAGGCCCTCAGCAGCATGGGGGGCGTCATTTTCACGCGTGCTGACAGCGTCGGGCTTGAACAGTTGCAGGATGTCAAGGGCCGGCGCGTGGCGGCCGTGGGCCTGTACTCGCTGGGCGGGTTTCTGGCTGCTGCCGACATTTTTCGCCTGCAGCACATTGATTTGAAGTCCGGCGATGTGGCCGATCTGAACTTCACCGGACTGCCCCACAGCAAGGTGGTGGAGTCAGTCATGGGGGGGCAGGCCGATGTAGGACTGGTGCGCACCGGTGTGCTGGAGCAAATGGCCAGGCAGGGCAAGCTCGACCTCTCGCAGGTGCGTATTCTGAATGCCCAGTCCGCCAGCGGCTTCCCGCAGCACCTGTCTACCGCGCTGTTTCCCGAATGGCCGTTTGCAGCCATGCCCCAGGTGCCCGCAGACCTGGTCAAGGCCGTTGCCCTGGCACTGCTCAACATTCCGCAAGACTCCTCTTTTGCCCATGCCGGCAACTACGCCGGCTTCACACCGCCGGCCAACTACGCACCGGTGGAAGAACTGATGCGCCGCCTCAAGGTGTACCCGAACGTGGCCAGCGTTGCGCTGTGGCAGGAGTTGTGGCTGAGCTACGCCGACGAGATGGAATGGACGGTTTTTGCGCTGTTTGTGTTGGGTCTTGGCGTGTCTACCTACCTCTGGCTTGGTAACCGCCGTTTGCGCAAACTGACGGCCTTGTATGCCGAGTCGCAGGGGCGCCTGGCCGTCACGGCGGCGGCCTTTGAAAGCCAGGTGGGCATCATCGTGACCGATGAAAAAACGCACATCATCCGGGCCAACGAAGCCTTCAGCAAACTGTTTGGCTATCCCGAGCCGGCACTGCTGGGTAGCAGCACGTCCATGCTGCGCGCCGGTCTGGTGCCCGAGGGCACCCTGCGCAAGATCTGGCCGGCCCTGCAGGCCAAGGGGCGCTGGCAAGGCGAGCTGGTATGCCGCCACGAGAGTGGACGGGAGATCGCCTGCATCGTGGCGATCACGGCCCTGCGCAAGGACTCCAGCGCTGCGACCGGGTTTGTGGGCTCGTTTCTGGACATATCGGTGCAAAAGCAGGCCGAAAACGATGCCCGCCAGCTGGCCTTTTTTGACCCCCTGACCGAGTTGCCCAACCGCCGTCTGTTCCTTGAGCGACTGCAGGGCGCCATAGGCGAGGCGGTCCAGGACCATTTGCTGGGCGCGCTGATGTTCATCGACCTGGATGATTTCAAGGTCTTGAACGACAGCTATGGCCACACCGTGGGCGACGAACTGCTGCGCCTCATTGCCGCGCGCCTCGCCACCCTGACCGGCACCAGCGCCATGGCGGCACGCCTGGGCGGCGACGAATTTGTGGTGATGTGGCCCGGCCTGAGTCCGCTGGAGGTACTGGCACGGGAGAAGGCATCCACGCTGGCATGGCAAATCCGGCGCGCCATTCTGGACCCCTACGAACTCAGTACCCCATCCACCGTGGACGAACCCAGCCGCTTCCTGCGCTACAACATCAGCGGCAGCATTGGGGTGACCTTGTTTGGTGGCCAGGTGGAGCCCGTGGCCGAGGTGCTCAAGCGCGCGGACGTGGCCATGTACCAGTCCAAGCATGCGGGCAAGGACACCATCCGCATCTTTGACCCGCAGGTGCAAAGCGCCCTGAGCCAGCGGGTGGCCCTCAGCACCGAGCTGAATGCCGCGCTGGCCGAGGGACAGTTGCTGCTGCACTACCAGATGCAAACCCTGGCTGACGGCAGTGCCATCGGTGCGGAATGCCTTTTGCGCTGGCAGCACCCAAGCAGGGGCATGGTCTCGCCCGTGGAGTTCATCGCCCTGGCGGAAGAGTCGGGCGCCATTATCGGTATGGGCGATTGGGTCACGCGCCAGGCCTGCGAGACGCTGGCGCGCTGGGCCACGGTGGCGCAACTGGCGCAGCTGACACTCAGTGTCAACGTCAGCCCGCGCCAGTTCATTGATACGGACTTTGTGCTGCGCGTGGAGCGCGCCCTGCAGGAAACCGGCGCCAACCCGCGCCTGCTGTGCCTGGAAATTACCGAGGGCATCGTGCTGCAGGAAGCCGATCAGGTGATAGAAAAAATGCACCGCCTGCGCGCCGTTGGCCTGAGCTTTTCCGTAGACGATTTCGGCACCGGCTACTCCTCACTGTCCTACCTGCAGCGCCTGCCCCTGCGCGAGCTCAAGATCGACAAAACCTTTGTGCAGAATCTGGAAAACAACAAGGCCTCGGAAGCCATCGTGCGCGCCATTGTGGCACTGGGCCTGAGCATGCAGATTGAGGTGCTGGCCGAGGGCGTGGAAACCCAGGGCCAGAAGAACCGCCTCTGCGAACTGGGCTGTGAGCGCATGCAGGGCTACCTGTTTGCCCGGCCCATGCCACTGCAGGCCATGGAGCTGCTGCTGGCCTGATCAGGCGCGCGGCCGGGCCAACAGTGAGCCCAGCATGCGCCCACCCGCGTGCGCCGCTGCCAACTCAATGCCGGAAGTGGCGCACACCCGAATACACCATGGCCACGCCGCGCTCATTGGCCGCAGCGATCACCTCGTCATCGCGCATGGAGCCACCCGGCTGGATGACACAGGTGGCACCCGCATCGACCACCACATCGAGTCCATCGCGGAAGGGGAAGAAGGCGTCGCTGGCCACCACGGTGCCCGACAGGCTCAAGCCTGCGTGCTCAGCCTTGATGCTGGCAATGCGAGCCGAGTCCAGGCGGCTCATCTGGCCGGCGCCCACGCCCATGGTCATGCCGTCTTTGCAGAAGACGATGGCGTTGCTCTTGACGAACTTGGCAACCTTCCAGGCGAACAGCAGGTCCTGCAGTTCTTCAGGGCTGGGTTGCTTCACGGTCACGACTTTCAGGTCAGCAAGTGCCAGTTCGTGGTTGTCTGCGGTCTGCAGCAGGATGCCCGAGCCCACGCGCTTCATGTCGATGGCGTTGCGGCCGTTGTCCCAATCCGATGCGCCTCCCTTGGGTAGGTCGATTTGCAGCACGCGCACATTGGCCTTGGCGGCGAACACGGCCAGGGCTTCCGGCGTGTAGGACGGTGCCATCAGCACTTCCACAAACTGCTTGGAGATCTCGCGCGCACCGGCTTCGTCCAGCGGTGTGTTCAGGGCAATGATGCCGCCGAAGGCAGAGGTCGGGTCGGTTTTAAACGCCTTGCTATAGGCCTCCAGAGCGTTGGCGCCCACGGCCACGCCGCAGGGGTTGGCGTGCTTGACGATCACGCAGGCTGGAGTGTCAAAACTCTTCACGCATTCCCAGGCGGCGTCGGCATCGGCAATGTTGTTGTAGCTCAGCTCCTTGCCCTGCAACTGCTTGGCCGTGACCAACGAGCCGGGTGCGGGATAGAGGTCGCGGTACAGCGCGGCTTGCTGGTGTGAGTTTTCACCGTAGCGCAGATCCTGCAGCTTCACAAAGCGGCCGTTGCTCTGCCCGGGGAACTGGCTCAAGGTGGGTGCCTGGTCATCGGCCACGCCGTCGCCGAATTGCACGGAAGAGAGGTAGTCGCTGATGGCGCCGTCATACTGGCTGATGCGGTTGAAAGCGGCTACGCTGAGCGCGAACTTGGTCTTCTGCGTCACCCCACCTGCCTTGAGCTCGGCAATCACGGTGGCGTATTGCGAGGCGTCGGTGAGCACCGCCACGTCTTTCCAGTTCTTGGCCGCGCTGCGCACCATGGCCGGGCCGCCGATGTCGATGTTCTCGATCGCGTCTTCCAGCGTGCAGCCTTGCTTGGCCACGGTGGATTCAAACGGGTAGAGGTTCACTACCAGCACGTCAATGGTGTCGATCTGGTGCTCGGCCAAGGCGGCCATGTGGGCGGGCAGATCGCGGCGGGCCAGCAGGCCGCCATGCACGCGCGGGTGCAAGGTCTTGACGCGGCCGTCCAGCATTTCGGGGAAGCCCGTCATTTCGGCCACTTCGGTCACAGGCAGGCCGTTGTCGGCCAGCAGTTTGGCGGTGCCGCCGGTGGAGAGCAGCTGGATGCCCTGGGCGTGCAAGGCCTGGGCGAGTTCGAGGATGCCGGTTTTGTCGGAGACGGAAAGCAGTGCGTTCATACAGGTCGGTTCTTACTTCAGTAGTTTGTGTTCAAGCAGTTTTTTGCGCAGGGTATTGCGGTTCAGGCCCAGCCACTCGGCGGCGCGGCTCTGGTTGTGTTCGGCATGTGCCATCACCACCTCCAGCAGCGGTTTCTCCACAATGCGCACCATCATTTCGTGCAGGCTGTCGGGCTCGGTGCCACGCAGGTCACGGAAATACACCTCCAGGCTGCTGCGCACCGTCTCTTCAATGTGTTTTTTGCTCATGCGGTTTCTTCTTTTTGGGGTTCTTCTTCGTCCTGTTCGCCATCTGTCGTGTCCCTAGCCAGCGGCATGCGGTCCATGCGCGCGCCCAACTGGTCCATGAACTGCTCGACCCAAGCCACCTGGGCCGTGCTGTCTTCCAGAATGTTCATGTGGCTGCGAAACGCTTCGGCGCCCGGAAGGTCGCGCACATACCAGGCGATGTGTTTGCGCGCCGAGCGCACGCCGATGAATTCGTCGTACAGGCTGTAGTGGTCGTACAGGTGTTCAATCAGCAGGCGCTTGACCTCGCTCACCAGGGGCGGTGCCAGGTGCTCGCCGGTGGCCAGAAAGTGGTTGATCTCGCGAAAGATCCACGGCCGCCCCTGGGCTGCGCGGCCAATCATCAAGGCGTCAGCGCCCGTGGCTCTCAAAACCTCGCGCGCCTGCTCCGGTGTGCGGATATCGCCATTGGCCACCACCGGGATGCGCAGTGCGGCTTTCACGGCGGCAATGGTGTCGTACTCGGCACGTCCCTTGTAGCCCTGCTCGCGCGTGCGGCCGTGCACGGCCACCATCTGCACGCCTGCCGATTCGGCGGCGCGGGCCAGCACCACGGCGTTCTTGTGGCTTTGGCACCAGCCGGTGCGCATCTTCAGGGTGACCGGCACATTGCGCGTGGCGCATGCTTGCACCACGGCTTCAATGATCTGCAGGGCCAGGGGCTCGTCCTGCATCAGGGCCGAACCGGCCCATTTGTTGCACACCTTCTTGGCCGGGCAACCCATGTTGATGTCGATGATTTGCGCGCCGCGGTCGATGTTGTAGAGCGCGGCCTCGGCCATCATGGCCGCCTCGGTGCCGGCGATCTGCACCGCAATCGGCCCGGGCTCACCGGCATGGTTGGCGCGGCGCGAGGTTTTCAGCGTGTTCCACAAGTCCTTGCGTGAGGTCACCATTTCGCTCACCGCATAGCCCGCGCCCAGGCGTTTGCACAGCTGGCGAAAGGGCCGGTCGGTCACGCCCGCCATGGGGGCGACCATGAGCGGATTTGCCAAGGCAAACGGGCCAATATGCATAGGGTGCGAAGTAAGACGGGTTGGGGTGGTTGCGGTGGCGTTGCGCCTGGAACAATTCTACCTGCCCAAAATTTCAGCAATTGAAATTCTTTTGCAAGCAAGTGCGCCTGTGTGCCGCTTGCAACGGGCTGCGGGTTTCTATACTCGCGGGCACATGGAACTCTGGATCAACCACCTCATCGCCCTGCTGGCCTTGCCGCAGTACAGCCTGGGGACCGTGTTTGTGGTGTCCTTTGTCTCGGCGACCTTGCTGCCGCTGGGCTCGGAGCCGCTGGTGTTTGGCCTGGTGAAACTCAATCCGGATTTGCTTTGGCAGGTGATTGGCGTGGCCACACTGGGCAACACCCTGGGCGGCGCTGTGGACTGGTGGATGGGCTTTGGCGCGCACACCATGGCCGACAAGTACCGCCACTCTTCCATGCACCTGCGGGCCCTGGCCTGGCTCGAAAAGCTGGGCCCCAAGGCCTGCCTGCTGGCCTGGTTGCCGCTGGTGGGCGACCCGCTGTGCGCGGTGGCGGGCTGGTTGCGCATGCCCTTTTGGCCCTGCCTTTTGTACATGGCCATCGGCAAGTTTTTGCGCTACCTGGTGATGACGTCGACTCTGTTGGGAATTTTTACATAATGGAACTTTTTATTCTGGCGCTGGCCACCGGCGGCCTGTGGTTTTTCAATACCCGCGCGCAGCACCAGCGCATCCGCCTGCTGGCCGGAATTTTGGGGCAGTTCCAGGTGGAGAAGATGATGGAGACCGTGGCCGACGGCTACCTGCGTGCCCTGGGTGAGAGCAACCCGGAGCGCAGCACACAGGTCTGGAACATGCTGGGCCAGGCCGAGATCACCCTGTGCGCCCAGGTGCAGGCTTTTGCCCTGGCCTTTGACGCGGTGGATGAAGAAGCCGCACGCTTCAGCACCCTGCCCCTGGGCCTGCCCTTTGCGGCGCAACTCTTCGCCAGGTCCACCGCCGATTTGCGCGCGCTGCTGCATGTGCATGCCAGAGGCATCAAAGCCGTTGCGCACAACACCGCTGCGCTGAGCCAGAAGGACAAGGCCTTCATGCTGACCGCCGAACTGCTGCTCTTGCAACACAGCTGCCAGTGGTATTGCCGCTCCAAGCCGGTTGCCAGCGCGCGCATGCTGGCACGCCACCATACGCCGCATGCGCAGCTGCTGGCTTCGGTGTCGGCGCCTACGCGGCGGGATTATGGGGCCGTGGTGGGCACATAGCGCGCCCGCGAATCGCTGGCAGGGTCCACTGGCCCGTCGATGGCACCGCGCCGTCGGCAGAAATGTCCACATCAAACACGGTGCGCAGATCGCCACTGCCACTGAATACCTGACCCGCTCTTTTCAGTGTTTTCATGGCAACGCCTTTCTGGGTCAATAGGCGCCCGGCTTGTCCTCTGGCAGTATTCTTTCGCTCGATGACATCACTTTGCCGTCAGGACCAAAGTCCACATCGAAGACGACCAGTGGCAAGGTTTTGCCGGACACCTCATAGGTCCAGGTGCGGCCGGGTTCATTGGGGTATTTGACGTTTTTAGATGGTTTGCCGAGCTTGCTTTGCACTTCGTCCCGGGTCATGCCCGGCTTGATCAAGCCCTCCTGGTCGGCGCGCACGATGAAACCATCGGCGGCGTGGACACATGCGAAGACCATCAACAAGGACGATGCCGCGAGCGCGCGGCCGGTTGTGTACAGGGCTTTCATGGTGTTTCCTTGGTGCGTTGTTTGCGGGTCCCAAAGCACAGCCTTTTGCACATGCTTTGCCAGCGAAACCATGGTCACAATGGCCGCTCGGCTGGGTTTTGCAAAAACGCAACCGGAAACCCGGTTTTCGCCGCAACTGCAGCTGTCAAGCTATCGCATCAACACCAGTGCGGTGCCCAGCACCGTCAATCCCGCACCCAGCCACGCACCGGGTGCCGGCGCGCGGCCCAGACGCAGCCACAGCAGAGGCAGCAAGAGCACCGGCGAGACCGATGACAGAATGGCCACCATGCCGACGCTGCCGTGCTGCAGCGCCAGCAGAATCAGGCTCATGCCCACACCCATGCCGAGAAAGCCGATCCAGCCCACCTGCAACAGGATGCGCGGTGTGGCCGGGTTCAGCGCCCGCGCGCCCGCGTAGCCCGACCACAGCAGAACGAACTGCGCCACACAGGTGGCGGCTACGCGCACGGCGGTGGCGGCGACCGGGTCCACACCGCTGGCCATGACCGGTTTGGCTATGAGCGAACTCAGCGCCTGGCATAGCGCGGCCAAGAGGCCCAGCGCCACACCCTGGCCCCAGTGGCCGCTGTCGGTTTCCAGGGCATGTACTTCGCCCTTGTGCCGACCCAGCAAAATCGCTGTCATCACGCCGCCCATGACCAGCGCGCCACCCAGCAGGGCCTGCGCGCCCATGCGCTCCCCCAGCACCCAATAACCCATCAGGGCGCTGAACATGGCGTGGGTGGCAAACAGCACACTGGTGCGCCGGGGGCCGAGGCGGTTCATGGCACCAAACAGCGCGGTGTCGCCGACGAAGATGCCGATGAAGCCGCTGAGCGCCATGACGCCGCAGTCCGCCACTGAGAGGCTGTGCCAGCTGCCAGTGACAAGCACCACAGGCAGCAACAAAAGCAGCACCAGCGCCATGCGCCAACGGGTGAAAGCAAAGGTGCCCAGATGCCGCGCCGGTGTGGCCGAGAGCACGCTGGTAAAGGCCCAGCAGACCGCCGCCCCCAGGGCCAGCAGGTCATACGGGGAGAACAACAAGAGCGGGGTTAGAGAGTGGGGCTCAGGAGCTGAACAGGAAGTTCATCACGTCGCCATCCTTGACCACGTAGTCCTTGCCTTCGGCGCGCATCTTGCCCGCGTCCTTGGCGCCCTGCTCGCCCTTGAAGGCAATGAAGTCGTCAAAGGCAATGGTCTGGGCGCGGATGTAGCCCTTCTCGAAATCGGTGTGGATCACACCTGCCGCCTGCGGGCCGGTGTCGCCCACGTGGATGGTCCAGGCGCGCACTTCCTTGACACCCGCGGTGAAGTAGGTCTGCAGGCCCAAGAGGGTGTAGGCCGAGCGGATCAGGCGGTTCAGGCCGGGCTCGTGCAGACCCAGCTCTTCGAGGAACATCTGGCGGTCGGCGTCGTCCATCTCGGACATCTCGGCCTCGAGCTTGGCGCAGATGGCCACCACCGGCGCATTTTGCGCCGTGGCAAAGGCGCTCAGGCGGTCCAGCATGGGGTTGTTCTCGAAACCGTCTTCGGCCACATTGGCCACGAACATGGCGGGCTTGGCGGTGATCAAAAAGAACTGTTTCAACAGCGGCAACTCGTCCTTGCTGAAGTCCAGCGTGCGCACCGGCTTGGCCTGGTCCAGGGCGACCTGGCACTTCTCCAGAATGGTGACCAGCTTGGCCGATTCCTTGTCGCCCGAACGGGCCAGCTTGGTAACGCGGTGCAGGGCTTTTTCCACCGCTGCCAAATCGGCCAGGCAGAGCTCGGTCTGGATCACCTCGATGTCGGCAATCGGGTCCACCTTGCCAGCCACGTGAATGACGTTGTCGTCTTCAAAGCAGCGCACCACATTGATGGTGGCGTCGGTCTCGCGGATGTGCGAGAGGAACTTGTTGCCCAGACCCTCGCCCGTGCTGGCACCGGCCACCAGACCGGCAATGTCCACAAACTCGACGATGGCGGGCACGA
>CANCCF010000040.1 GCA_947374485.1 Comamonadaceae bacterium
CCAACGACACCAGCCTGGCCCTCTCGGGCAGCCTGAGCGCGGCCCTGGCGAGTGGCGAAGTGCTGGCCGTGTACGACGGCGCCACGCGCCTGGGCAATGCCACTGTGAGCGGCACCGGCTGGACCTACTCCGACACCACCCTGGCCAATGGCGACGCGGTGAGCTACAGCGTGCGCGTAGAAGACACAGCCGGTAACCAGGGCAGCGCCAGTGCGGTGTTCAACACCACCATCGACACCTTGCCCCCCACGGCGACAGCCGCCATCGTCACCGTGACCGACAACCTGGGCGCCAACCAGGGCCCGCTCACCAGCGGCGTGGGCTCCACCGACGACACCAGCCTGGCACTGGCGGGCACCCTGTCCGCGCCCATGGCCACAGGTGAGCAACTGGCCGTGTACGACGGCGCCACGCGCCTGGGCTACGCCGCAGTCTCCGGCACCGGCTGGACCTACACCGACACCACGCTGGTCAATGGCGACACCCCCAGCTACACCGTGCGCGTGGAAGACGTGGCCGGCAACCAGGGCACGGCCTCGGCTGCCTTCACCACCACCATCTCCTCGCCCACGGCCGTGGCCACCATCACCTCGGCGGTGGACAACATCGGCAGCATCACCGGCAACCTGACGAGCGGCGGCTTCACGGACGACACCGCGCTGGTGCTGAGCGGCACCTTCACCGGCACCCTGGGTGGCACCGAAGTACTGGCCGTGTTTGACGGCGCCACCTTCCTGGGCAATGCAGCGGTGAGCGGCAGCAGTTGGACCTATACCGACAGCAGCCTGGCCAACGCCGACGCCGTCAGCTACACCGTGGTGGCCAAGAGCCTGGCGGGCGATCTGGGTGTGCCCTCCAACACCTTCACCACCACCATCGACACGGTGGCACCCGCCACCCCGGTCATCAGCGCCGTGACCGACAACGTGGGTCTGATTGTGGGCACGGTTGCCAGCGGCCTGAGCACCGACGACACCTCCCTGGTCCTCACCGGCACTGCCGATGCCGGCGCCCTCGTCAAGGTCTACAACGGCAGTACGCTGCTGGGCGCGGCCACGGTCAGCGGCACCAGCTGGACCTACAACGCCAGCGTAGTCAACGGCAGCACCTACCAGTTCAACGCGGTGGCCTCCGACGTGGCTGGCAACACCAGCAGCGCCAGCGCCAACTACACCATCATTTCCGACACCACGGCTCCGCTGACCACCGCCACCCTCGCGGCCGTGGCCGACAACGTGGGCATCCTCACCGGCAACCTGGCAAGCGGCGGCACCACCGATGACACCAGCCTGGACCTCTCGGGCACGCTGAGCGCCGCACTCGCCACCGGCGAAGTGCTGGCCGTGTTTGATGGCGCCACCCGCCTGGGCCTGGCCACGGTCAGCGGCACCGGCTGGACCTATACCGACACGACCTTGGCCAACGCGGACGCGGTGAGCTACACCCTGCGCGTGCAAGACGCCGCCGGCAACCTGGGTACGGCCAGCGCCGCCTTCACCACCACCATTGACACCGTGGCACCCACCACCACCGCGGCCATCGTCACCATCGCAGACGACGTGGGCAGCATCAAGGGCAACCTGGTTAGCGGCGGCGTCACCGACGACACCGTGCTGTCCCTGAGCGGCACGCTGACCGCAAGCCTGGTCTCGGGCGAAGTGCTGGCCGTGTACGACGGTGCCACCCGCCTGGGCGTGGCCACGGTCACGGCCACCAACTGGACCTACAGCGACAGCAGCCTGGCCAACGGCAATGCCGTGAGCTACACCGTGCGCGTGGAAGACGCAGCCGGCAACCAGGGCGCCGCCAGCGCGGCCTTCACCACCACCATCGACACGGCTGCCCCGCTGGCCACGGCGGCCCTTGGCAGCATTGCCGACAACGCGGGCACCATCACCACCAACCTGGTCTCCGGCGGCACCACCGATGACACCAGCCTGGACCTCGCTGGCACCCTTACCGGCACCCTGGGCGCTGGCGAAGTGGTGGCCGTGTATGACGGCGCCACCCGCCTGGGCACAGCCTTGGTGAGCGGCAGCAACTGGACCTACACCGACACCACCCTGGCCAACGGCAATGCCGTGAGCTCCACCGTGCGTGTGGAAGACACCGCGGGCAACCAGGGCACGGCCAGTGCCGCCTTCACCACCACCATCGACACGGCAGCGCCCACCGCCACGGCGGCCATCACCACGGTGACCGACAACCAGGCACCGGTGCTGGGCACCCTGGTGTCCGCTGGCGTGACCAACGACACCAGCCTGGCCCTGGCGGGCAGCATCACCGGCACCCTGGGTGCCGGTGAAGTGGTGGCTGTGTACGACGGCGCCACCAAGCTGGCCAACGCCACCGTGAGCGGCAGCACGTGGACCTACACCGACCCCACCCTGGCCGACGGCAATGCCGTGAGCTACACCGTGCGCGTGGAAGACGCAGCCGGCAACCAGGGCACGGCCAGTGCGGCCTTTACCACCACCATCGACACGGTAGCCCCCCTGACCACGGCGGTCATCGCGACGCTGACCGACAACGCCGGTGTCAACGTGGGCCCGCTGGCCAGCGGCGCCACCACCGACGACACCAGCCTGGGCCTCTCGGGCACCCTCAGCGCAGTGCTGGCTAGCGGTGAAGTGCTGGCCGTGTACGACGGCGCCACCTTCCTGGGCAATGCCAGCGTCAGCGGCAGCGCCTGGACCTATACCGACACCACCCTGGTCAATGGCGACACCCCCAGCTACACCGTGCGCGTGGAAGACGCCGCCGGCAACCAGGGCACGGCGTCTGCCGCCTACACCGCCACCATCTCCCAGCCCACGGCCCTGGCCACCATCACCTCGGTGGTGGACAACATCGGCAGCGTGACCGGCAACCTGACAAGCGGTGGCACCACCGACGACACCTCGCTGGTGCTTAACGGAAGTTTCACTGGCACCCTGCTGAGCGGCGAAAAACTGGCCGTGTACGACGGCAGCACCCGCCTGGGCTTTGCCACCGTGAGCGGCAACACCTGGACCTATGCCGACCCCAACGTGCTGGCCAACGCCCACGTGGCCAGCTACACCGTGGTGGCCGAAAGCGCCTCCGGCGACCAGGGCACGCCATCAAGCGCCTTTGTCACCACCATCGACACGGTGGCACCCGCCACCCCGGTCATCACTGCCGTGGCCGACAACGTCGGTCTGGTGGTGGGCAATCTGGTCAGCGGGAACAGCACAGACGACACCAGCCTGGCCCTCACCGGCACCAATGAAGCGGGCGCGCTGGTCAATGTCTACAACGGCAGCACGCTGCTGGGCGCGGCAACGGTCAGCGGCACCACCTGGGCCTACAGCGCCACCGTGGTCAACGGCACTACCTACCAGCTCAACGCGGTGGCCTCCGATGCAGCGGGCAACGCCAGCAACCCCAGCGCCAATTTCACGGTGGTCTCCGACACCACCGCCCCGGCCACCACCGCAGTGATCACCACCATCGCCGACAACGTGGGCAGCCTCCAGAGCAACCTGGTCAGCGGCGGCTCCACCGACGACACCAGCCTGGACCTCTCGGGCACGCTGGGCGCCGCACTCGCCACCGGCGAAGTGCTGGCCGTGTACGACGGTGCCACCCGCCTGAGCCTGGCTTCTGTTACCGGCACCACCTGGACCTATGCAGCCCCGGTGCTGGCCGACGGCCACACCGCCAGCTTCAGCGTGCGCGTGCAAGACGCAGCGGGCAACCTGGGCACCGCCAGCACGGCCTTCACCACCACCATTGACACCACGGCCCCCAGCAACACCGCAGCCATTACGGCGGTGCTGGACAACGCCGCGCCTTCCACCGGTACCCTCGTCTCCGGCGGCTCCACCAACGACCTCAGCCTGGACCTCAGCGGCACGCTCAGCGCCGCCTTGGGCCAGGGCGAGGTGCTGGCGGTGTATGACGGCGCCACCAAGCTGGGCACGGCCACGGTGACCGGCACGGGCTGGATCTATACCGATACCACCTTGGCCAACACCGATGTGGTGAGCTACACCGTGCGCGTGGAAGACGCGGCCGGCAACCGGGGCGCGGCCAGCGCGGCCTTCACCACCACCATCGACTCCACCCTGCCAACGGCCGTGGCCAACATCGTGGCCATTGCCGACAACGTGGGCAGCATCCAGATCAATCTGACCTCGGGCGGTGCCACCGACGACACCAGCCTGGACCTCTCCGGTAATATCGTGGGCACGCTCCTGGGCGGTGAAGTGCTGGCCGTATATGACGGCTCCACCCGCCTGGGCGTGGCCACCGTCAGCGGCAGCAGCTGGACCTACACCGACACCACGCTGGTCAACGGCGACGCCGTGAACTACACGGTGCGGGCCGAAGATGCAGCGGGCAACCCGGGCACGGCCAGTGCCATTTTTAGCACCACCATCGACACTGTGGCCCCCACCAAGACGGCGGCCATCACGGCAGTCACCGACAGCCAGTTGCCGGTCGTCGGCAACCTGGTATCCGGCGCTTCCACCAACGCCACCGTGCTGGGTCTTTCTGGCACCCTGAGCGCCGCGCTGGTGGGCAACGAAGTGCTCGCCGTGTATGACAACGGCGTGCGTCTGGGTTATGCCAACCCCGTCAACACCGTCTGGTCCTACACCGACGGCAGCCTGGCCAACGGCGACACCGTGAACTACACCGTGCGCGTGGAAGACACGGCCGGCAACCAGGCCACGGCCATCAGCGCCGCCTTCACCGCCACCATCGATACCGTGGCCCCCACCACCACCTCGGCCATCACCCAGGTGCTGGACAACTTTGGCGTCAGCCACAGCCTGGTCAGCGGTGCCACCACCGACGACACCAGCCTCGACCTCTCCGGCACCCTGGGCGCGGGCCTGGCTGCTGGCGAAGTGCTGGGCGTGTACGACAACGGCGCACGCCTGGGTACTGCCCTGGTATCGGGCACCAGCTGGACCTACCAGGACAGCACCCTGGTCAATGGCGACACCCCCCTGTACACCGTGCGCGTGGAAGATGCCGCAGGCAACCAGGGCCCGGTGGGCAATGCCTTTGGTGTGACCATCTCCCAGCCCACCAATGTGGTCGTCATCACCACCGTGTTGACCGACACCGGCGCCAACGCCTCGGTGGGCAACAACGGCAGCACCAAAGACCTGACCCCGGTCCTCAACGGCACCTTCACCGGCACCCTGGGCAGCAATGTGCTGGCCGTCTTTGACGGCATCAACTACCTGGGCAATGCCACGGTGTCGGGCAACACCTGGAGCTATGCCGACAGCGTCGCCGACGGCAGCACCCGCGTCTACAACGTGGTGGCGCAAACCACCGCCGGTGACCAGGGCACGCCCTCGGCCAACTACACCGTGATTGTGAGCACCGCCTTGCCGGCTGCACCGGTCATCACCGCCGCCACCGACGATGTGGGCACCGTGACCGGCCTGGTGGCCAGTGGCGGGCGCACCAACGACACGGCCCTGCTGCTCACCGGCACCAATGTGGCCGGCACCACGGTGCAGGTCTACAACGGCGCCGCGCTGCTGGGCGGCACGGTAACTGCCATCGACACCACACATTGGAGCTACACCGCCACCGTGGCCAATGGCAGCACCTATGACTTCAATGCCAAGGCCTCGAACGGCTCGGGCACCAGCGGCGCCAGCAGCAGCTACACCATCATTGGGGACACCACGGCCAACCCCTTGGGCGCTCCCATCCTGGCCACCG
The DNA here is from genome assembly GCA_947374485.1 of Comamonadaceae bacterium. Lineage (GTDB taxonomy): Bacteria > Pseudomonadota > Gammaproteobacteria > Burkholderiales > Burkholderiaceae_C > Allorhodoferax. Next base: position 5,713 of record CANCCF010000040.1, read on the forward strand.
CTTCGGATTCCGGCACCAACCCCGCGGACCGCATCACCAAGGTCACCACCCCCACCTTCACCGGCATCGGTGCAGAGGGCCTGGCTGCCATTACCCTGAAGGAAGGCAGCACGGTGCTGGGCAGCGCCACGGCAGACGTCAATGGCAACTGGAGCATCACCAGCAGCCTGCTGGCCGATGGCGTGCACACCATTTCCGCCAGCCAAGTGGATGTGGCGGGCAATGCCTCCATCGTCACGGTGACGCAAACCGTCACCATCGACACCACGGCGCCCAACACCAGCGGCGGCAAATTCACTAACGTCGTCACCAATGGCATCACCAATGGCGTGATCTCGCTGCCCTTTGACGAGGTGGTAAGTGTGGGCGCGGGCGGCGCACAAAGCGGCATCAGCCTCTTGCTCAACCCGACTACCAGCAACGGCCTGGGCTGGGGCAACAACGGCGGTGCCAGCACCCAAATCGGCTTCAGCAGCTTTTCCCTGAATGGTGACAGCGTCACGCCCGTGACCTACACCACGCAGCCGCTGCAGGCCACCGACGTGGTGCGCATCCACTACGACGCCACCTGGGGCACCTACACCGATATTGCCGGCAACGCCATGGCTTCGGTGGATGTGTATGTGGGCGGCACCGGCCCCAACACCATTGACCTGGGCAACTGGTCCTTTGGAAACCAGCAAAAAATTCGCGGCAACGGCGGTGACGACGTCTTGAGCGGCTCGTCTGGCAACGATGTACTGGTGGACGGCGGTGGTGCCGATATCCTGAGCGGCGGCTATGGTGGCGACACCATCCGCCTGGTGGAAGATGGCGTCAGCACCCCTTACGCCCGGGATGTCATCAAAATCGACATGGGCGAGAGCATTGCGGCCTATATGGATGTGATCGGTGGCACCGACCCCTACACGGCGGGGTCGGGCTTTGACATCGCCTCGGCCACGGCGGCCAACCACGACCAGCTGTCCCTGGTGTCCAAGGTCATCCAGGGCAACGCGGCGCTGCATACCAACGGGATCGATGTCGGCACCCTGGCGCAGCACAGCATCACCAGCGGCATTGTCACCTTCGAGAACACGGCCGGCACGGCGCTGGTGATCAACCAGTCCACCGTAGCCGATGCACTGGCCTACCTGGACACCAACATCAGCACCGTGGGCAACACCGTGGCCTTCAAGGTGGACACCGACAACAACGGCACGGTGGACGCGCTCTACGTCTTCCAGAAAAACGACAGCGTCTACGCCTACGACACGGTGGTGGAGCTCAGGGACCTGGTGGGTATCGGCAGTGCCGTGCTCGGCACCACCGAGGGTGCCAATGTGGTGCAACTGCTGGACACCACGCGTGCCAATTCCACCCACCAGGGCCTGGTGTCGGACGGTGTGCAGTTCATCTGGGACGAGGCTGTCATTGCACCCGCCGGTATCGCCATGGACCTGTACAAAAACGGGACCACGCACATGACGGTCAACACGGCTGCATCGACGGGTAGCGGAACCAATGTGCTGACACTGCACACGGATACGGCACTCACGCAAAACGACTGGGTGCTGGCGCGCTACTACGGCTCCAGCGCAACGGACGGCCTGAGCGATCTGGCGGGCAATGGCCTGTACCCCGGCGCCAGCAATACCTACTTCACCATCGGTGGTGACGGCAACAACACCATCGACATCAGCGGTCTGGGCGCACTCAGTGGCGTACACGCCATCACCAGCATCAGTGCTGGCGCGGGCAACGATATCCTGATCGGTGACGCGGGCCGTCAGAATATCCACGGCGGTACCGGAGCCGACACCATGACCGGCAACGGCCACAGCGTGAATACCGGCAATGGCAGTAACAGTGGCGACACCTACAGTTTCTTCCAGGGGGACTCTCCACTGGCCGTGGTGCATCTGAATGGCAGTGTGCTCGGCAATGGCAGCACCTTCACCTTTGCCAACGGCGTGGACCGCATCACCGATTTTTCATCCGGTGACCGCGTGAACTTGGACGACAGCACCTGGAACGGCGGCATGTTGGCGCCCACCTGGATGGCACCGGAAAACAGCAACAACGCCACCACCGTGGCCGCGCCTGCCAATGGCCTGGCCACCGACCAGCATTACTTCTTCACCCAAGGCAACTTCAGCGCCAACACCTTCACCGTCAGCAGCACCGGTGCCGACACGCTGGTGGTGTACGACGGGGATGTCACAGCCGGTGTGACCCAGACCGGCCTGGTGCTTAGCGGCACCACGCTGAGCCAGATCAACGCCTACTACGGCGGAACCGGCTTCAACCACATCTGAACAAGACCCGCCCACCCGCTTTCGCCGGTGAGCAGTCTTTTGCAAACAGCATGTGGAAGAAATGGACACCAGCCCTGCTGGTGCTTGTGTGCTGCGGCCCCGCAGCGGCCTCGCCGTGGGCGTTTGAGCAGGTGCTGCAAGCGGCCTTGCACAGCCACCCCCAGGTGCTGGGCAAGCAGGCCGCCCTGGATGCGGCCCTGCAGGACCGTGAGGGTGCCGGGTGGCAGCGCTACCCCTCGGCCAGTGTGGAGGCGACTTCGCAAAGCGGTGGCGCCAGCGTGCTGCGCCTGGAGCAGCCGCTGTGGACGGGCGGGCGCATCAGCGCCGGCATTGATGCGGCCGACAGCCGTGCCCTTGCGGCCCGCTGGACGGTGCAGGAGGCGCGCCAGGAGCTGGCGCTGCGCGTGGTGGCTGCCAGCACCGAGGCGCTGCGCCAACAGGCCCGCCAGAGCCACAGCCAGCAGGGCGTGGGCGAGCACGAGCGCCTGCTGGCCATGATGCAGCGGCGCGTGGCCCAGGAGGTCAGCCCTGCGGCCGACGAGCGCATGGCGCAGGCGCGCCTGTATGCGGTGGCCAATGATGTGTCGAGTGCCACCCAGGCCCTGAACAATGCGCTGGCCCAGCTCAGCCAGCTCGCCGGTGAGAGCGTGGGCGCCATGGACGCGGCCTCGCTGTCCGAGGCGGGTGCGCCAAGCGGCCTGGAGCAGGCGCTGGACCAGGCCCTGCAGAGCTCGCCCACCTTGCAGCGCATGGCGCAGGACGAGAAGTCGGCCGAGGCCGACATTGCCTCCAAACGCTCGGCCTATTTCCCGCAACTGCTTTTGCGCCTGGAGCACAGCTCGGCCGGCGGCCTGAGTGCCGACAGCGCCATGCTGGTGCTGCAGGCGCAGCCGGGTGCGGGCCTGTCGGCGCAGGCCGGGGTGCAGGCGGCCGTTGCCCGGCGCGAGGCCGTGCGCCTGCTGCGCCTGCAGGCCGAGCGCGACCTGCGCGAACGCCTGGCGCTGGACTGGAATGACTGGCAGGCCTCGCGCGAGCGCCTGCGCAATGCCGAGTTCACGCGTGCCCTCTCCAGCGAGGTGTCCGAGTCGTATGCGCGCCAGTTCACCGCCGGGCGCAAGAGCTGGATCGATGTGCTCAACGCCGTGCGCGAAAGCACCCAGTCGGAGCTGACCGCCGACGATGCACAGGCGCAAATGGTGGCCGCCAGCCTGCGCCTGCGCGTGCTGACCAACACCTTGGCCCCTTTGATACCCGATACCCCCCTGGAACCCTCGCCCCCATGACGACCGCTTACCCTTCCGCCCCTCAAGCGCCGCAAACCCTGGCGGACGTGCTGGGCCGCGCCGCACGCCTGGTGGGCCAGCGCCTGGAAGCCGGGCCAGAGCAGGCCGCACTGCAGGGTCTGGACGGGGTGCCCGCCAGCGCGCAGGCCGCAGCGGCCCAGTTTGCCCAGGCCTGGCAGCGCGCCGGCCTGCAGGGCCGGCCGCAGACCGTGGCGCAAGCCACGCCGGCCCAGTTGCCGCTGGCCGCCTGGCGTGCCGACACCGGCTGGCTGCTGGTGCAAGCCCCCGCGGCCGCGGGTGGCTGGCGCGGCGAGCGCGCCGATGGCAGCGAGGTGCGCCTGGACTCCGCGCCCAACGCGCAGGGCGCGCTGCAGTGGCTCTCGCTGCCGCAGGCCGTGGCCCAAGACGAAAAAGCCCCCAGCGCCCTGCGCCTGGTGCTGCAAACCGTCCAGCAGCACCGCCCGGTGTTCCTGGAAGCCGTGCTGGCCACCACCCTGGTCAACCTGCTGACGCTGGCCAGCTCGCTCTTCAGCATGCAGGTGTACGACCGGGTGATTCCCAACCAGGGCTTCCAGACCCTGTGGGTGCTCAGCGTGGGCGCGGCCGTGGCGGTGCTGATGGAGCTCCTGCTCAAGCAGGCGCGCAGCCACTCGGTGGACCAGGCCTGCAACGCGATTGACCATGCGCTCTCCGAGTGGTTCTTCCAGCGCATGCTCAGCATCCGCATGGAGGCGCGGCCGGCCTCGGTGGGCACGCTGGCCTCGCAGGTCAAGGGCTTTGAGATGGTGCGCGGCGTGCTGGCCTCCACCAGCCTGTTTGTGCTGGCCGATGTGCCGTTTGCGCTGTTCTTCCTGCTGGTGATCGGCCTGGTGGGCGGCCCGCTGGTGCTCGTGCCCCTGGTGGCCATTCCGGTGGCGCTGGTGGCCGGGCTGATGTTCCAGCGCGCCATCGAACGCTACACCCGCCTGAACCTCTCGGGCAGCAACAAGAAGGCGGGTTTGCTGGTGGAGGCGGTGGACGGCGCCGAGTCGCTCAAGGCCAGCAGTGCCGAGTGGAAGATGCAGGCGCGCTGGCGCCAGCTGGTGCTGCAAACGGGCGAGTCGGACCAGAAGATTCGCGCCTATGCAGCACTCTCGCAAAACATCACCGCCGGCCTGCAGCAGGTGGGCTATGTGGCGCTGGTGGCGCTGGGCGCCTACTTTGTGGCCACCAACCAGCTCACCATGGGGGCCCTGCTGGCCTGCACCATCATCAGCAACCGGGCCATGGGGCCCATCGTGCAGCTGCCCGGCGTGATGGTGCAGTGGGCCCATGCGCGCGCCGCGCTCGAAGGCCTGGACAAGATCATTGCCCTGCCCAACGAGGCCGACCAGGCTGCAGAGGCGCTGGAGCCGCAGGCCTTGCAGGGCGGCCTGCGCCTGGAGCGGGTGCGTTTCAGCTACGGCGCAGGCAGCCGCCCGGCGCTGGAGCTCGAGCGCCTGGGCATACAGCCGGGCGAGCGCATCGGCCTGCTGGGCGCCATTGGCTCGGGCAAGAGCTCGCTGCTCAAGGTGCTCAGCGGCCTGTACCGCCCGCAGGAGGGACGCGTGTTTGTGGGCGACATGGACATGGCCCTGCTGGCCAGCCCCGCGCTGCGCGAGGTGGTGGGCTATGTGCCGCAGGACGCGCGTCTGTTCAGCGGCAGCCTGCGTGACAACCTGCTCCTGGGCCTCTCCGACCCGGGCGACGAGGCCATCCTGCAGGCCGCGCGCCGCACCGGTCTGCATGAGCTCATTGCCGGCCAGGCCAAGGGCCTGGCGCTGGAAATCTCCGAAGGCGGGCGCGGTGTCTCGGGCGGGCAGCGGCAAATCATTTCGCTTACCCGCACGCTCCTGGCGCGCCCGCGCGTGTGGCTGCTCGACGAGCCCACCGGCGCCATGGATTCCATGACCGAGGGGCGCATTGCGCGCCTGCTGCACGAGCTCTCGCAGGAGGGCGTGACCATTGTGGCGGCCACCCACAAGACCGCGCTGCTGCCGCTGTTTGAGCGCCTCATCGTCATGCAGGGTGGGCACCTGATGCTGGACGGGCCGCGTGACGCGGTGCTGGCCAAGCTGTCCGGCCAGCCGCAACTGGCCAGGGAGGCCGCATGAGCGCCCCGCAGGCGGCGGCCAGCAGCCGCTTCATCATCTGGGGCTCGGCGCTGACGGTGGCCGGCTTTCTGGCCTGGGCCAACTGGGCCGAGCTCGACCAGATCACCCGCGCCAGCGGCCAGGTCATCACCAGTTCGCGCAACCAGGTCATCCAGTCCGCCGACGGCGGCGTGCTGGCAGCGCTGCCGGTGCGCGAGGGCGCGCAGGTCAAGCGTGGCGAATTGCTGGCCCGCTTTGACCGCACGCGCAGTGCGGCCAACTTTGAGGAGAGCGCCACCAAGTCGGCCGCGCTGCAGGCGGTGGTGGCCCGGCTCAATGCCGAGATCGTGGGTGGCGAGCCGCACTTTCCGGCAGCACTTGCCGCCTATCCCGAATTCAGGACCACGCAGCTGGCCCTGCTGCACAAGCGCCAGTCGGCGCTGCGCGAGGAGATCGGCGCGCTGGAGCAGTCCCGCGCCCTGATCAACGCCGAGCTGGAGCTCAACCTGCCCCTGGTGAAGTCGGGTGATGTGAGCCGCGCCGACATCCTCAGGCTGCAACGGCAGGCCGCCGAAGTGCAGGGCAACATCACCAACCGCAACAACAAATACCTGCAGGACATCCAGACCGATCTGGCCAAGGCGCAGGAAGACCTGGCCGGCACCCAGCAGGTGATGGTGCAGCGCCGCGAGCAGCTCAACACCACCGAGATCCGCGCGCCCATGGACGGCGTGGTGCGCAATGTGCGCCTGACCACCCTGGGCGGCGTGGCCCGGCCCGGTGAAGAGATCATGCAGATCGTGCCCCTCAACGACGACATGGTGATCGAGGTCAAGGTCAAGCCGGCCGACATCGCCTTTGTGCGCCCGGGCCTGAGTGCCAGCGTGAAGTTTGACGCCTATGACTACACCATCTATGGTGCGCTGCCGGGCGCGGTGAGCTACATCAGCGCCGACACCCTGAACGAAGAGGCGCGCGCCAACGAGCAGCCCTATTACCGCGTGCAAATCCGCACCCGCGCCCAGAGCCTGGTGGGCAAGAACCAGCGCCCCATCGACATCCAGCCCGGCATGACGGCCACGGTGGAAATCAAGACTGGCAGCAACACCGTGTTGCGCTTCCTGACCAAGCCCATCACCAAAACACTGGGTGAGTCTATGCTCGAGCGATAAGGGAGTTATAAAAATATGTGGCGTGTGCTTGTCATTGAGGACGACCCCACCATGCGCGAGTTTTTCTCGGCCTGTGTGCGGCGCTGCGCCGATCTGGTGCTGGTGGGCAGTGTGGGTTCGGTGGCCGATGCCGTGCAGTGGCTCGACAGCTGCGACACCGGCCCCGATGTGTTGCTGGCCGATCTGGGTTTGCCCGATGGCAGTGGCCTGCAGGTCATACGCCATGCCCGGCTGCGCCACCCGGAGTGCGAGGCACTGGTGATCTCCATGTTTGGCGACGAAGAAAATGTGCTGGCCAGCATCGAGGCCGGTGCCTTGGGCTACATCCACAAGGACGCCGCACCCGACGACATTGCCCACACCATTCTGGAGATGAAGGCCGGGGCCTCGCCCATATCCCCCATGATTGCCCGGCGCGTTCTCGCCAAGTATTTCGACCTGCATTCGCAGATCCTGGAGGTGGCCACGGACACCGGGCCGGGTACCGAAATGGCAGAAGTCACGCCCGTGGCGGTGCCCCTGTCGGCCCGCGAGCAGGACGTGCTGGAGCTGATTGCCCGCGGCTTCTCGTATGCCGATATTTCGCGCCTGAGCGAAATCAGCGTGCACACGGTGCAGACGCATATCAAGAGTCTGTACCGCAAGCTGGCCGTGCATTCCCGCAGCCAGGCCGTGTTTGAAGCCACCCGCCTGGGTTTGTTGCAGGACCGGGCCTGAAGTGGGCATGCGCCCGGTGTTCGGCAGGCAACGGGGGCCCCAGGTGTGCCTGACGTGCCTGGCGTTGCTGTGGTGCGGGTTGCTGTGCGCCCTGTCGCCGGCCGCGGCCCAGGCGCAGCCCCAGTGGCTCAGCCAGGCACAGAGCAGTGATCTGGTGCAGGGCAGGGAAGGCCAGCGTCAGCTGGTCCTGCCCTTCGCCTGGGATGATGAACATGCGGACCAGCAGGGCTTTGCCACCTTGGATTTGCGCTTTGCCGTGGACCCGTTGCCCCAGGAGCCCTGGGGCATTTTCATACCGTGGGTGGGAAATGCCTACGAGGTCTGGCTCAACGGCGTACTGCTGCAGCGACATGGCGACATGCTGCACTTCAATGGCGCCAGCTATTCCAGAATACCGCGCTATGTGGCGGTGTCACCCGACTTGCTGATTGAAAACAACCGCCTGCGCCTGCGCCTGCGCGCCGATGCCAGTCGCCAGGCCGGCATGAGCCCCTTGCTGGTGGGGCCGCAGTCGCAGGTCTTGCCGGTCTTCGAGCGCGCATACCTGCAGCAGGTGACGTTCACCTGCTTGGTGGCCGTCTTGGGCCTTTTGGTGGGCGTGTTTGCGCTGGTGTTGTGGTGGGTGCATCCTGGCGTGGCCCCTGGCGGGGCAGTGCAGCGCCGGCCGGTGTATTTGCTGGCCGCACTGGCCGAGTTGTTCTGGTCGCTGGCACTGGCCTGTGTGTTTGTGGAAGAGATACCCGTGGCCTGGCCCTGGTGGGGCATGCTGCCCGTGGCCGCGGCGGCAGCATCGGCCTGCTGCATGGTCCTGTTTTGCATCCGGGTGGCGGGGTGGGCCGGGCAGCCCGGGTTGCGGTACTTCAGTGCCTGGCTGGTCTTTCTGGCCTGCGCGGCACCACTCTCCTTGCCCATGGCCGTGGGCGCCAGTCTGCACGGGGTCCAGGTGGCGGTCTACACCCTTGCCGTGCTGAGCCACCTGGGTTTTGCGCTGTATTTTGGCTGGAAGTCCCTGGGCCTCGGGGCCAGGGCGCAGCGCCTGATCGCGCTGGCCGTGCTGATCAACGCACTGGCGGGCCTGCATGACCTGTACGTGTGCCGCTTCGATCCTTCCTGCCTGGGCAGCACCTGGCTGCGCTATGCCGCGCTGCTGTTTGGCCTGACGCTGGTGCTGATTTTTCTGGCCCATTTTCTGCGCGTCACCGCCCAGGCCCAGGAGATGGAGATTGCACTCACCCGCCGTGTGGCGCAAAAGGAGAGCGAACTCAACGCCAGCTACGCGCGCCTGGAGACCCTGGCGCGGGCGCAGGAACGCACCGAAGAGCGCGGGCGCATCCTGCGCGACATGCACGACGGTGTGGGCGCCCATTTGAGCGTGGCCATGCGCCAGCTCGAGAGCGAGGAGGTCAGCCGGGCTGATGTGCTGGACACGCTGCGCGAATCGATGGACCGGCTCAAGCTCTCCATCGATGCGCTCAACCTGCCGCACGGCGACGTCACCGCCTTGCTGGCCAATATCCGTTACCGGCTGGAGCCGCGCCTGGTGGCTTCGGGTATTGCGCTGCAATGGCAGGTGCAGCGCCTGCCCTTGCTGGCGCGGCTGGACAACCGGGCCCTGGTGCACCTGCAGTTCATGGTCTATGAGGCGCTGTCCAATGTGCTGCAGCACGCGCAGGCTCAGCAGTTGCGCATCGAGGCCTGCACCCAGGGCGCAGGCATTGCCCTGCGCCTGGTGGACGATGGGCGCGGCTTCAATAGCGACCTGCCAGTGCGCAAGGGCTTGATGTCCATGCGGGACCGCGCGCATGCCATAGGCGCGGATGTGTTCTTTCGCAGCCGCCCCGGCCTGACCGAGGTTGAGATCCTGATCCACTGAGGCCCAGCGGGCAGCGGCCCGTTGTTTTCATGGAGGCATATGCACGCAATCACCGGTGCACGCAGGGGCCTGGCGGCCCTGGCACGCGGGGTGCACGACTCCCAGGGCCTGGGCGACGCCGAGCAGCTCAGCCGCGTGGTGGCGCCCACCGGCATGTCGACCATTCACGCCAGCGGCGGCTCCAGCGGCAGGCCAGCAAGCACCCCGACTGAGACCAAGACCGGCGACAAGGCCTTTGCCGCCGCCTATGCCAAGCTGCTGGCCACGGCCAATGAGGCTTTGCTGCAGAGCCTCAAGTAGCTGCAGCAAGCGCCGTCGCCCGGGCCGCAGCTATCCGACGTGGGCTACCTCAACCGAGGCCTGGGTGCCGCGCTCAAGTTGGGTGTAGACGTATTTCACCTTGTCCGGCTCGGGGTTGGTGGGGCCATAGCCGCTGCGGATGCTTTTGACGATGTAGTCGTAATCCTTCGTGCTGCGCGCCGCTACCTTGATGGTTGCGGGCACGTGGGCGGCGGAAACATAGCCACCCACGCGGGCAAAGGTCTGTACCGCACCAGTGTCATTTCTGGCAATCAGCGTGTTGGGCACCTGGACCACCATTTTGTCCACCGCTTCTACGGTTTGGGCACCGTTGTCCTTGCTGCGTTCAGCCTCAGGCACTTTGGCCGCCCGCGTGGTCAAGGTGACCTCTGTACCGCTGCCCTTGGCGGCGTTGAGGATGGACTGGCGCGTTTGCTCGGCCAGTTCCAGATCTTTCCTGCGGCCGTCGGCATAGCCCAAGACAGCGCCCGCCGTCGCGCCAATCAGGCAGCCTTCACCCGGCTTGCCACCAGTCAGCATGGCCACGGCGGTACCGGCGGCGCAGCCCAGCACGGCGCCCACACCGGCCTGGCTTGTGGCCTGGCTATTGCCCTGGTTGGTGGCACAGCCGCTGGCCAGCAGGGCAGCAAGCAGAACGGCGCTGGCAGAAAAATGGGGCTTCACTTGCATGGTCTTCCTTGGATGGGGTAGTGGGGAATGGCGCTGGCGCGCAGGGGGCTAGCGGTCTGCGTTTTCCAGAAATTCAATCTTGCGCTCAAAGGTCGGGCTGTCCAGCACGCGTGTGCGCACCCATTCATTGACCGGGTTGAAATACGGCTGGAACTGGGTGACCCAGCGTATGCCCTTGGCCACCAGCAAGCCGTTGGCGCCGCCCAGACCATCGCGGGTGTAGGCCTCGAGTTTTTCAAACAGGGGCTGCTCTGTCACGTGGTTGGTGAAGGCCAGAGGAATGGCGGCCACGAGTGCCAGATACAAGACAAAGGCACCCCAGTACACCGGCGCAGCCACATAGGCAAAGATCTTGCGCGCAAACATCAGCACTTTGAAGATGTGGGTCATGGCACCCATCAAGGAAAACACCAGTGCAATGGGGGGCACGATCAGCGCGCGGTAGCTGTCCTCGCCGGTCTTGCGGTAGCCGCCGCGCGGGCCGTATTGCGCGGCCGGTGCGTAGTTCTTGCGCATCAGGGTGGCGGTGTCGTTGGCCACGGCGGGGAGGTAGATTTCGGTTTGGAACGGCCCGCTCTCCAGGCCTGCCCGCAAGGGGATTTTGGGCTCCAGCCGCAGGCTCGCCTTCCATTTGCCCTGGATGGCCGCATGGCGCAGGAAGTCATCGAATTCCAGCACCGGATCCAGCGGGGTGGATAGCTTGAGTTCCTGCATCGACTTGTCGCGGAAAGTGCGCAGCGCCTCGTTGCGCACCCGCGTGGCAATGGCGGCATTGAAGCCTGTGCGGTCGGAGGGGGCCCAGTTGTCACCCACCGGTACATCCATGCCACGTACATCATTGCGGACCTGGCGCCAATAGGCTGGCGGCACATTGTCTGGACGCAGGTTACGGCGCTGGCCTTGCAGCTTGCGCTCATAGTCGCGCCAGGCCTGGTTCTGGTGTCGCATCAGCTCGGGTCCCAGCGCGTTCTGGTACTGCCGGGATGCCGTGCTGTAGGGGCCGTCGTACTGCTTTTTGAGGGCGACGATGGACTCCTTGTAGGCGCCATAAAAACCGTCGCCGTATTTGCGCTCCTGCTCCGAGAAGGCCTGGAAGATGGCCTGCACATTGCCCTCCAGGCTCTGGAACAGGCTGGGGTGCGACATGGTCTGCAAGGGGAAGGTGGCCAGAAAGGTCTTGCCCGCGGCGGTTTCATAGTCCGCCTCAGTCAGCTCCAGCCCCGGCACGCCCACCACGCCGGTCTTGATGAGCTTGCCCATGGGCACCAGCACCGCCGCACGGCGGCGGTTTTCGTCGCTGGAATTCTGCACCAGCGTGTCCACCAGTTTTTTCTGCCCCACATACACCGCTACCATGGCCGTGCCACAGAACAGGGCGATGGTAAAGAGCGAGAAAAAATAGCCGACCGGGCCCTTGCCCTTTTTGGCTGCATTGCCGAGTATTTTTCCCAGCACCAGCAGCGCCACCGCAGTGCCCGAAATCAGGCGACCGTATTTTTCGATGCCCTCCACGGCCTCGCCCCCTTCAAGCGAGCCCACCACATCCAGCAAGCGGGCATTGAAGGCCAATTCCACCACCAAGTAGGCAGCGGTCAGCAGCAGCATCAGCAGGGCCGTCTTGCGTTGCTGTGGGCTATAGGTCTCGGTAGACGAGGGCCAATGCATGCCGAAGAAGGCGCGCGTCTTGTAGCGCAGTCGGGCCAGTTTCATCACAGGGCAATCATGATTTTGGGACGTTGGGCAGGGGTGCTCTTGCGTGCCTCTTCAACCACCTTGGTGGCATCGTTGCGGCTCAGGGTGCCCTTGGGTGTGGGCGCAGGCGCGGGCAGCGGTGGCGGCGCCCGCACTGGCACTGGTGCTGGTGCTGGTGCTGGCACTGGCACTGGCACTGGCACTGGCACTGGCACTGGCACTGGCGCTGGCGCTGGCGCTGGCATGGCTGCCACCTCTTTGGGCAGCACTTTGCGCACGCCGGGCGGCGCGGGTTTGGCCACGTCTTCCCGGGGCACCAGAGATGCCATGCTGGCAGGCAGCGCAATGGTTACCGGGCCACGGAAGGACTGGTCTTCCGACGCATAGACCCAGGCCCGCCCGTTGGCCTTGTCGGCGCGGATGGCGATCAGCGAGCGGCCGTCTTCCGACTTCTGGTAGACCATCACATCCTCACAATCGCCCAGCCGGTAGGGCCCCAGAAAGACCTTTTGCGTTACCACCAGCAGGGCGGTGCGCGAGCCGCACTGGCCTTCCGAGTAGCTCACCAGAAGGGCGGTTTGCCCCTGCAGGTCTATCACCTGGTCGACACTCACGTTCTTCCACTCGCGCGGCAGCGGCACCCTATTGCCCTTTTGGGTAAAGCGCAGGAACGCGTTTTCCTGCGCGTCTTCCTGCTGCACCACTTCCCCGTGGATGGTGTTGAAGCGTGCGACCTCAGACTCCTGTGCCTGCGCTGCGTTACCCAGCAGCGCCAGGGCCAGCAACGCCAGGCCCAGCATGCCGAATCGCAGCCACCATCCCGGCGCCTGGCCGTCGTCAATTGCTTGCATATTTTTTGGCGGTACAGGTGGTGGTGGCGTCTTCCTGCAGGGCCTCATACAGGTTCTGCATCTTGTGGGCGTTGTAGTTGTCCCAGGCCTTGTCGGTTTGCGTAATGACCGCTGCCTTGGCTCCGGCCTTGCCCAGGCCGCCCAGCACGAGCAAACCGGTATCCACAATCCTTTGCACCGATTGCTGGAAGTCGCGGTAGGCCGGGCTGCCCCGGGTATCGCAAATCTCGATCACGTACTGGGGCCCAAGCACCTGCAGCGCACCGGAATCCGTCACCAGGCTGCGGTAGTTGGCCATTCTTTGCGACACCGGATCCAGGGTGCCCGTGCCTGTGCCCCCGCCCCGGGGCGGCGGCAGGTAGGCCACGAAATTGGCAACGCGACCCTTGAAGCCCTCCACGCTGGTCTGCAATTCCTGGCGCAGCGCCGCATTCAGGGGCGCCGGGTTGAAGGCCATGATGTCACCCACCTGGCGTTTGTAGCCCGCATAGGTGGCATAGCCCCCTCCCAGGGAATGCCCGGCCAGCAGCAGCTGGTCGGGGCGTATGCCCAGGTGCACGAGGCGGTCAATGGTTTCCACTGCAGCCTGGAAATTGGCGGGGTTGCCGTCCTTGTCCGCAGCACTTGCACTGGCATCCAGGCCCGAGGTACCGCCGTCGCCCCCGGCACCTGTGCTGTTTCTGTGCCACGCGGCCATGGCTTGCGGCGACAGCACCAGCTGCATATCGGTCTTTAGGTCCTTCATGTTGCTGGTGCCACGGTAGACCACCACGCTGCGTCCATCGGCCAGGCTGAAGCGCTCGTAGTACAGGTCCTTGTAGCTGACACCCTCAACGAATGTGGCGCCAAACTGCGCTTGCGCCGCAGCCTTGAGCCCCTGCATGGCGAGCAGTTGCTGCAAGCGCTTTTTCTGGACGGCAAGCTGCTTCTCCAGATCGGCCGTTTCCAGGGCCTGCAGGGCTTTGCTGTGGCCGTCGTCGGCCTGACTGCGGCGCACTGCATCACTGACCTCGTCCACCTGGCGCTGCGCCTGCGCAATGCGCTCCGGGTTGGTGTAGACGGTGTAGGACAGAAGGGACAGCAGCTGGCTCATGCGTCGCGTGGCAGCGGCGCGCGGGGCGCCGAATTGGAGTGGCTCGGCTGCAGTGCCGGGCGGTGCTGCCGCAGTGGGCGCGCCTGGCTTGCCCGGGTCGGCCCCGTCAAAGCGGAACAACACGTCCGCAGCCGCGGGCGCTGGCGCAGGCAGGGCGGAGGGCAGCGTAGGTGCTGGCGTGGGTGTTGCTGCCACGCCGCGCAGGGTGGCCGGGACCACATCCAGAAGCTCGCCGCTCTGGCGGTCGAACACGATCAGCGTGGTGATGCGCACGGGCAGCAACCCGATGCCCACATGGTTGGACAAGAAGCCGCCATAGCGCAGGTTGCCGTCTTTGAGCGGCTTGTACTTTCCGTCCTGTTCCACCGTGGCGGCAAAGGCCAGCTGCCCCTGGCTGAAGCGCTGGCGAATCATTTGTGCCCGGCCTTGGTCGGGCACGGCATAGAAACCCAGGGCCGGGTCGCTGCCCGCCAGATTGGTGGCTGTGACGCAGGAGGTAGTGAAGGTGGGCTTGGGTGCTTTGACAAAGCCATTCGCCCCGGTGCAGTGGTAGCTCTCTACGCTCTGGGGTGGCTTCAGGGGCAGCGCCAGTTTGAGGGGGAAACCGCTGCGCTTGAAATCGTAGGTCTCCAGGCTGCCTTCGAGCACCAGCAGCAGGTCTTTGCCCTTGCGGATCTGGCTCTGCACCCGGGCCACCAAGGGGTCGAGTTCTGCCTGGGCGCTGCGCTGTTCAAATTCGTTGCTGCGGCCCGAGCGCAGTGTGTTGATGGCCGCTTGCGTGCTGCCAGTGAATTTCACCTCGCGGGCATGGTTCAGCCACTCGGTGGTTTGTACGGCTTCGCCAGTAAAGGCGCCATGGATCAGTGGCACCGAGAAGGCATTGAGCTCCAGAAAACCGTTGTTGAGGTAGTCGTGGATATTCCCATGGCTTTGTGCCAGCGCGGCATGGCTGAGGGCCACGGATGCCATGAACAGGATGGCAGAACTATTTATTTTGCAATGGACCATCGTTATTTTTTTGTCTCCGGCAGCGCCTCCCTGGGTGCCGAATTGAATCATCAAGATACCATTGTTTCGGGTGCATCTTTGGATGCGTCCCATATTTACCATCCCGTTGTTGTTTCATTGCAAACAGGTCAGGGATCAGGCAAATAGTGCGCCCGTACATGCAGCGTATTTCATATTCTTCGGGCTGCATAAATAAAGCCCAGGCCTTCATGACGGACACCCCATCCCCCACCGCGAGCTTGAACCCGCAAGCCAGCCTGCTTGAACGGGTGCGGCACCTGGTCGAAAGCAAGACGCGCTTTGAACCGCAGGACATCACAGCGCGCGGTGAAGAAAAGACCGAGCAGCCCTACACCATCAAAGTGGCCTACGGCCTGTTTTCCACCCTGGTGTCGGCTTCCATCAATGGCAACTTCAAGCCAGGCAATGGGGATCAGCAACACCCCAACGGGGCGGTTCTGAAGGCCAGTGCCCTGGCCGAAGGGGGGCAGCGCATGGCCCTTGCGGTGGACCAGTTGAAGGTGGACCTGGGGCCCCAGACGGTGGCCTACAACGCTTTGTCTGACGGCACCTACCTGCGCGCGGCACGCCAGCATTTCCATCTGCCGCACTGCGTGGACTGCGACGGCGCTGGCAAGAACCTCTGCCACACCTGCCGTGGCAGTTGCTCCGAGACCTGCCCCGACTGCGCTGGTGCAGGCACGGTACGCTGTACCAAGTACGGTTGTATGAATGGCAAGACAGACTGCACCTATTGCTACGGTTCGGGCAAGGTCAGCGAGTACATCACCGAATACGTGCAGGTCCAGTACGAGGTCCAGAGGCCCGATGGTTCCTTCTCGCACTATGGCAGCCGCACCGAGCCGGTGAGCCGCAACGTGCAGGTGGATTGCAGGTATTACGAATGCCACCACGGCAAGGTCACCTGCGCGGTGTGCAAGGGCACATCGCGCGTACTGTGCGGACTCTGTCGTGCCAGTGGCAGCATTGTCTGCCGCACCTGCACCGGTGCAGGCTACCTCCGTTGCCAGCCCTGCAGTGGCACCGGCCGCTTGGGCCAGGCGCTCAGGCTGGAGATCGGGCTGGGTCTGACCTACACCTTGCTGATGCCGCAGGGCGCAGCCGCGGATGCGCAAAAGATCGCCAGCCTGGAGGGCACCCATGGCCTGCCCCAGGTGTCCCGCGCTGTGCAGCGCAGCAGCCTGGCCTTTGGGCCCAGTGGAGCCGAGACCGTGTATGCCTGCGCCTTCGCGGTGCAGCGTCTGGATGCCGATTGCAACGCCCATGCCTACCGGGTGGTGGCCTATGGTGAAGACGGCCGCTGGCTGACCCTGGACAACATCATTGAGGACCTGCTGCGCTCGGACCTCGATGCCTTGTTGCAGGCACTGCAGCGCATTCAGGGCGAGGGCATCTTTGCCACCGACACCGATTTTCTGCTGCTGCCCCTGAGCAATGTGACCTCGTCCGAAATCAATGTGGATGTGGTGGACCTGGTGCTGAAGTCGGAGGCGCAGAGCGTGGCAGCCGGGCAGTCCGCAGTGCCCGCGGGGCCGCGCACTGCCAGCAGCCAGATGGTTTCGGCCGAATATACGGAGGAGATCAGACGCGGTGTACTGGGCTCGCTGGAACATGTCTACACCCGTTCGGCCAAGCCCTTGTCCCTGAACCTGTTGGTGGTGTCCATGGTGTTTGCCATCGCAGTGGCCTGGTTCAAGGGCAATGCCCCGGCGGCCCTGCTGACCTTGTGCCTGATTCCGCTAACCCACGTGCTGTTCAGGCGGGCGGTGAGGAAAAAGCTCATCAAGGCCATGAGCAGCCCCGAAAATGCCGCCCGCGCCATTGCCATTGCCATTGCCAAAGGGGCCCACCGCAAGGCCATGTTGCTGCTGTTTGTGCCCATCTGCGTGGGTATTCCGCTCGGCCTGTACCTGCTGCAACTGGCGCGGCAGTTGCTGATGGGGCACGGCCAATGATGTGTTGATGAAGCACCTCAAGCGGCGCCAAACGGCATTGGAATGGCGCCCTGCCCCTGATGGAAATTATGAAACGGGTCTGAAAAAGAAATATCGCGCGTTTCAAGTTGGACGCCCCTTTATCCCTGATGGCAGTTTGAATATGCCGCATGAATCTTCGTTGACTGCCGAATTCGCGATTGGGAAAATTATTGGAAACCTATTTTTGATTTGACTTGGCCCAATTTCCGAATTTCGTGGACAGCTTATGACCGCAGCGGTAAGCAGCCCCTTCCATGCTCTGGAGTAATTGGCGCCACCCAGGGTGCCACTTGCGAAAGCGCAACGGCCACACGGGCCAAAAGACTAGCCTGAAGCTTTAACCGCCCTGGCTGGAGACGGCAGTGGACAAGAGCCCTGACAAGAAGCCCGACCCCAAGCTGGACCAGAAACGCAGCCTGGGCATCGGCGTCTGGTTTCTGGCCCTGGCGCTGCTGATGCTGCTGCAAGGCTTGTGGCAGGACGCGCGGCACCTGCAGGCGGTGACTTACACCGAGTTCGAGCAGGCCATTGGCAGCGGGCGCGTGGACAGCATCACCGTGCTCGACAGCACGCTGGTGGGCCACCTCAAGACGCCCGACGGCAGCAAGACGGCGCTCACTACCGCGCGTATCGAGCCCGATGTGGCGGCGCGGCTGGACACCTGGAAGGTGCCCTACACCCGCCTGCATGAGAGCACCTGGCTGCGCGATATCGCCTCGTGGGTGTTGCCCACGCTGGTGTTCCTGGGCATCTGGCTGTTTGTGTTCCGCACCTTTGCGGCCAAGCAGGGCCTGGGCGGGCTGCTGCCGATTGGCAAGAGCCACGCCAAAATTTATGCACAGACCAACACCGGCGTCACCTTCGCCAATGTGGCCGG
Organism: Comamonadaceae bacterium; assembly: GCA_947374485.1. Classification (GTDB taxonomy): domain Bacteria; phylum Pseudomonadota; class Gammaproteobacteria; order Burkholderiales; family Burkholderiaceae_C; genus Allorhodoferax. The sequence continues at coordinate 23,674 of CANCCF010000040.1, forward strand.
GGTGGACGAGGCCCGCCATGAGCTTGAAGAGGTGGTGGACTTTTTGAAGAACCCGCAGGAGTACGGCCGCCTGGGCGCGCACATGCCCAAGGGTGTGCTGCTGGTGGGGCCGCCGGGCACCGGCAAGACGCTGCTGGCGCGGGCCGTGGCGGGCGAGGCCAACGTGCCGTTTTTCTCCATCTCGGGCAGCGAGTTTGTGGAGATGTTTGTGGGCGTGGGTGCGGCGCGCGTGCGCGACCTCTTCGAGCAGGCGCGCAGCAAGGCACCGGCCATCATCTTCATCGACGAGCTCGATGCGCTGGGGCGCGCACGCGGTGCCTTTGCGGGCATGGGTGGCCATGACGAAAAAGAGCAGACGCTCAACCAGTTGCTCTCGGAGATGGACGGCTTTGATGCCTCGGTCGGGCTGATCATCCTGGCCGCCACCAACCGCCCCGAGGTGCTCGACCCGGCCCTGCTGCGCGCGGGCCGCTTTGACCGCCAGGTGCTGGTGGACCGGCCCGACCGCAAGGGCCGCATCGACATTCTCAAAGTGCACGTGCACAAGGTCACGCTGGACCCGTCGGTCAAGCTCGACGAGGTGGCTGCACTCACGCCCGGCTTCAGCGGTGCAGATCTCGCCAACCTGGTGAACGAGGCCACGCTGGCAGCCACGCGGCGCAAGGCACAGAGCGTGGCACTGATCGACTTCACGTCGGCGGTGGAGCGCATTGTGGCGGGGCTGGAGCGCAAGAGCCGCCTGCTCAACGCCACCGAACGCCGCGCCGTGGCCTTCCACGAGATGGGCCATGCGCTGGTGGCGCTGGCGCAAAAGGGCACGGACCCGGTGCACAAGGTGTCCATCATTCCGCGCGGCATTGGCTCGCTGGGCTACACCATCCAGCGCCCCAGCGAGGACCGCTACCTCACCACGCAGCCCGAGCTGCAGCAAAAAATGGCCGTGCTGCTGGCCGGGCGTGCGGCTGAGAAGCTGGTGCTCAATACGCTGTCCACTGGCGCCGTGGACGACCTCGCCAATGCCACCCACATGGCGCGCGACATGGTGATGCGCTACGGTATGGACGAGGGCCTGGGCTATGTGGCCTTTGAGCCGCTGCGCAACCGCATGCTCGACCTGCCCGAGGGCCTGCTGCCGCAGCAGGGCACGCCGGTGTCGCAGGAAACCCAGCGCGCCATCGACCACGCCATACGCGCCATGGTGATGGACGGGTTTGCGCGGGCCACCACCATTCTGCAGGCCAACCGCGCGGTGCTGGAGCGCTGTGCAGAGGCCCTGCTGGAGAAAGAAACCCTGGATGAAGCCGCCATCCGCGCGCTCACCGCAGACCTGGTGCCCATGCAGGTGGAGCAGGCGGCCTGAAGGGGTTGTTCAGGTTCAGGCCCGCAGCACGCACTTTTCATACAAGCCCAGCAGTTGCGCCTGCGGGTCGTAGCGTTCCTTGAGGCGCCGGTATTGCGCCTGGCCATACGCGCGGTCAAACACCTCGCGGCTGAAAAAGCTGTCGGAGTAGAGCGACTTGATGCCGCCCAGCCGTATCACCTCGGCCTCGATTCGGCGGTTGAAATGACCGGCCTCCAGCGGTTCGCGTGTGGTGACGGTGTCCCAGAAGCCAAAGTTCACATACAGCGTGTCGGGTAGCAGCGGGTACAGGATGAAAGGGTCGGGCGACACCGGTGCGCGCACCGGGCACACCCAGATGGGCAGGATGCCAATCTCACGCAACAAAAAGGCCAGAAAATCCGCCGCCACGGCGACGGGAACCTCCACATCCTGAATCACCGCCTCCGTAAAGTGGCCACGCCAGCGGGCCCAGCGACGGGTGATTCCCCAGCGTGCATTCCAGCGCATGATGCGCGTGTAGGTGCGCGAGTTGAGGTTCTGGCGCCCCAGCAGGCGGCGCAGCAGGGGCTGCTGGGCGCCCAGGTTTTTGGAGCACCAGAACCAGTCGGTGTCCCAGCGCCACAGGTAGTCTTCGGTCCGCAAGAAATCGATCGGCTTTTTCAGCAGCGAGCGGTAGTAAATGTGCTCCAGGCCATAGTCGCTGTGCCAGGGCGCCGCGTCCACAAAGGTCGCGCAACTGAGCACCTGCTGCTGCGCGCCAAACACCACGCCCTCCACAAAGTCCACACCCCGGGCGCAGCGCGCATGCAGCTCTGCAAAAAAGGCCTGTGGCTGGCTGAAGGGCAGGTGCTCCAGCCGCACAAAAGGTTTTATCTGCACCGTGCGCAGGCGCAGGCGCAGCGCATAGCCCAGCGTGCCATACGAATTGGGAAAGCCAAAGTACAGGTCCTGCTGCGCGTTGTCGGGCGTGCAGTGCACCAGCGTGCCCGAGGGCAGCAGCACATCGAGTGCCAGCAGCGTGTGGTGCACCAGGCCACAGCGGTGCGAGTTGGCCTCGATCGCAATGCCCGACACCGCACCCCCCACGGTAATGGTCTTGAGCTGCGGCACCACGGCGGGCACCACGCCGTGCGGCAGCGTTTCTGCTACCAGCGCTTCATAGGTGCACAGGCCCTCCACATCAACCCAGCCTGCAGAGGTGTTGATCTCCAGCACATGGGTGAAATCACCCAGGTCCAGCGCCTGCCGGGGCGCGCCGCTGCGCTCGCGAAACAGGTTGCTGGCGCGCTTGTGCAAACGCAGCGGCGCCCCGGCACCGGTTTCGCTCGCACGCAGGCGCAGTTGCAGGGCCTCGCAGCGGCGGACATGGGCCGCAAGGCGTTCAGGTGCGTCGGATGGCGTCGGCATAAATGGCCTCGCGCCCCATGGGGTAGCTGGTGGGCGAGCCCTTGCCCTTGCTGAAGACGATCTGGAACAGGTGCGTGTAGCCGCCACTGGAGCGGAACATCTCGGCGCAGCCCACCAGGTAGCTGCGCCAGATGCGCCGGAAGCGTTCGTTGAACTGCTCCGGGTTCAGGGCGTGGATGGTGCTCCAGTGCCGCTCGAAGCGCTCGGCCCACACGTCGAGGGTGAGCGCGTAGTGGCGGCGCAGGTTCTCGATATCCAGCACCTCCAGGCCGCAGCGTTCCATCTCCACCAGCACCTCCGGGAGGGCCGGTATCCAGCCGCCCGGAAACACGTGTTTGCGGATGAACAGGTCGGTATCGCGCGGCCCGATGTGGCCTATGAAATGCAGCAGCCCGAGTCCTCCGGGTTTGAGGAAGTCGGCATGCGCGCGCACCACAGCGGCGAGCTGGTCGCGCCCGGCGTGCTCCAGCACGCCAATCGACACCAGCTTGTCATAGGGGCCGTCCACTTCGCGAAAGTCGGCCTCGCGCACCAGCAGGTGCGCAGTGAGCTTCTGCGCCGCAATCTCCTGGCGCAACCACTGCACCTGCTCGGTGGTGGTGTTGAGGCCGGTGCCACCCATGCCCAGGGTCTGCCAGACCCGGAACAGGACGCCGCCAAAGCCGCAGCCCACGTCGATGTACGACTCCCCCGGCGTGAGGCGGATCTTGCGGCACACCAGATCTATTTTTTGCGCCTGCGCCTGCTCCAGCGTCTGGGTGCCCTCGCTCCAATAGGCGCAGGTGTAGGCCATCAGCGGCTCGTCCAGCCACAGGCGGTAAAACTCCGCACCCAGGCCGTAATGCGCACGCGC
>CANCCF010000041.1 GCA_947374485.1 Comamonadaceae bacterium
GACCTGATTGACCTGTCGGAGGACGCCACTGCCGAGCACTACAAGGCAGCCATCGTGGCCGCCGACCATGACGGCACCATCGACGGCGTGTTGGTGATTTTTTCGCCCAAGTCCGGCGTCGACGCATCCGGCGTGGCCCAAGGCCTGGCCGAGATCAAGCGCTCCATGGGCAAGCCGTTGTTGAGTTGCTGGATGGGCGACGCCTCGGTGGGCGAGGCGCGCGTGCTGCTCAATGCCGCGGCCATTCCCACCTTCCGCACGCCCGAGGCGGCCGTGGGCGCCTTTGGCAACATCGCCACCTTCTACCAAAACCAGCGCCTGCTGCAGCAAACGCCGCCGCCCCTGTCCACCCTGGGCAAGCCCGACATCGAGGGCGCACGCCTGGTGATAGAGAGCGTGCTGGCCGAGCGGCGCCGGGTGCTCACCGAGATGGAGTCGAAGACGCTGCTCTCGTGCTTCCACATTCCGGTGACGCAGACCATTCTGGCGCGCAACGCGACAGAAGCCATGATGATCTCGGCGCAACTGGGTTTTCCGGTGGCTCTCAAAATCGACTCGCCCGACATCAGCCACAAGTCGGATGTGCAGGGTGTGGCCCTGAACATCATGAATGCGGCCAGCGCGCGCGACAACTACAACGACATGGTGGAGCGCGTCCAACGCATACAGCCCACAGCGCGCATCAACGGTGTCACGGTGCAGAAGATGGCAAACGCCCGGCGTGGCCGCGAAATCTACGTGGGCCTGGTGACCGATGACCCCTTTGGCCCGGTGATCGTGTTTGGCGCCGGTGGCACCATGATCGAACTGCTCAACGACCGTGCCATGGAGCTGCCCCCTCTCAACCAATTCCTGGCGCGCAGGCTGATAGACCGCTCTCGCGTGGCCGAAACCCTCGGTGAATGGCGCGGCGCCAGCGCGGTGAACATGGATGCGCTGGAGCAGGTGCTGCTGCGCGTGTCCGAGATGGTGTGCGAGCTGCCACAGCTGCGCGAGATGGACATCAACCCCATCATCGTCGACGAGTCCGGCGCGGTGGCGGTGGACGCACGCATCGTCATCGACAGCGCACCGCAGTCGTCCAATGGCCGCGCCAGCGACTACCACCATCTCTCCATCCTGCCCTATCCGGCGCGCTATGAGAAAACTCTGCCCTTGCGCGGTGGCGGCGAATACACCATACGCCCCATCCACCCGGATGACGCCAGCATGCTGAAAAAACTGGTGAGCGAGCTCTCGCCCGAGAGCCGCTACTTCCGCTTTGTCTCCAGCATGGCCGAGCTGCCGCCCAGTATGCTGGCGCGTTTTACGCTGATTGATTACGACCGTGAAATGGCGCTGGTGGCGGTGGTGAAAGAGCGCACCTCTACGTCCGAGGGTGACATCACCGAGACCGAGCGCATTGTGGGCGTGTCGCGCTTTGTCACCAACCCCGACCAAAGCAGCTGCGAGTTTGCGCTGGTAGTAGCCGATGACTTCAATGGCAAGGGCTTGGGTTCACGCCTGATGGAAAGCATCATGGACGTGGCGCGTGAAAAGGGTTTATCTGAAATCGAGGGTCTGGTGTTGGCCAACAACGCCGGCATGCTCAAGCTCATGCGCGGCCTGGGCTACCAGGTGAAAAGCTATGCGGACGACCCGGACTTCAAGCTCGTGACGCATAGCCTGTAGGCGCCTTACTTGGGGCAGGCTTTGCCCTTGAAGCCTTTGGCCTTGGCATCGGCTTCGGTCATGTACTCACCTTCTTTGGTCTTGCCGTAAAACTTGGTGCCTTCGCAGTGGTAGTGCTTGGTGCCACTGTTGACCCAGACTTTGCCGGGCCCGCCGCCGGGGGCAGCGGCTTTGGTGTCGGCTTTGGTATCCGCCATGGCGGGCTTGGATGCTGCGCTGGCTTTGGTTGCAGGCGCGGTTTGCGCAAAGCCGGAGGCAGCACACAAGAGGCCCAGGGCCAGCGTTAGAACACGGAGAGGAGAAGACATGGGATTTTCCTTTTTTGGTTGTATGGCGCCCCGCGCGGAATGGTGGGGCGTTCACGTTCAACGCCAGCCTGTGCATCCGGTTTACAGCCTCAGGCAAACAGGCCGTGCAGATACCAGCGCAAACCCAGCCCGGCATGGCTGCCGGAGCCCCCGCTGGCAGCCAGGCGCTCGCGGTACACCCATACCAGCCCGGCCTCGGCACTGCGCGCCACAAAGTAGTCGCGCAGGGCCGGTTCGCCTTCGAGCCAGCCAGTCTCCAAACGCTGCGGCCCGGCCAGCAGGGTCAAGGGGCCGTGGTACTGCGGCGCATCGTCTTTCAGGGGCAAGGGCTGTGGCACCGCCAGCAGCCAGGTGGGCAGGAGTGCGGCCTGGTCTGAAAGCGTCTGCGTGGCTTTTTTGGCAGGTGGCGCAGCCAGCGCTGACCAGGGCAGCCAGGCCTGCATCTGCTCCGGCAGGTGCCGGGCCTGGTGCTGCACGCACAGCACCTGTTCGCGCCCCAGCCGCGCACCCAGGCGCTCCAGCATCTGGTGCAGGCTGTCGCCCTTGCGCTGGTCTTCGGGCAAGAGGCTGTGCGACTCGCCGCCCAAGGCCTGGGTCTGCAGGCTGCGCAGGCGCAGGTAGAGCACGGGTGCGGGCAAGGTGACGCGGGCCAGCTGCTCGCCCAGCAGGCGCTGCAGGTGCTGCATGTCCTGCGTGGCCTCTGCGGTGCGCAGCTCCAGGCGCCCCTGGGGGCCGCCGCTGTGGTGGGCATCCACATGCAGGGCATTGGAGCGCCGCGCGTCCAGTTCCCACAGCAGCTCCAGCGCCAGCACGCCGCGCTGGCGTGCACGCAGCCAGACCAGCAACTGGGCCAGCAAACGCCGCGCACCAAACAGCAGGGCCGGGGCGGTTTCCACCGCGGCCGACAGCTCCAGCGGCGCATCAAACACCTCCGGCAGGGTGAGCCAGGGGTAGAGCTCAGGACGCTTTCCATAGGCGCGGTCCAGCGCGTCCACCAGCGCCGCACCAAAGCGCCGCGCCAGGCCCCCGCGCGGCAGGGCGCGCAGCTGCCCCCAGTGGCTGCAGCCCAGGCGCTGCAAGGTGGGCAGGTGGGCGCGGGCGGCGGCCAGGCTGTGCAGCGGCAATTGGTCTATGGGTGTGGACAGCGGCCTGGCCTGGAGCACCGGCGCGGCAATGGGCGCCTCGGGCGTCTGCGCCCACAGCCGCCCCAGCGCCAGCAGCGAGGTCTCGCCCTGGGCATGCTGCAAGGACACTGGCGGCTGGCTGGCAAACAGGCGCTGCAGCAGTGCGGCGCGCCCGCCAAACAGGCGCTCGCTGCCCGACACCTCCAGCACCAGCGCCTGCTCCACCCGCGCCACCAGGGGCGTGAACTGCAGGGCCCACCAGGCCAGGGCGGTGTACACGTCGACCAGCGCATCGGCCTGCGTGTACACCCGTGCGCCCTGCGCTGGTGCCAGCTCGGGTACTGGCCCGGGCCGCGCATCGGCCTGCGGCTCAGGCGCGGCCTGTACGGCAATCCAGTGCATGGGCGTGGCTGCTGGCGAGCAGCAGGGTCAGAGGGCTGGCGCGGGCCTGCAGGCTCACCGGCCGCGCCAGGGGCGGGCCACGGCGCTTGAGCAGGTGCACCTGCAGGCGGTCGGCCGTTGGCGTGGGAGCTGGTGCAGCGGCTGGCAAGGCAAGTGGTGTGGAAAGTGGCGTGAAAGGTGACGTGGAAGATGGCGTAGAAGGCAGCGGGGCTGCGGCCTGTGGCTGCAGATGCAGGCGCAGCGCGGCGGGCGAGGCCTCGCCCTGCGCGGAGGCAGGCCGCATCACAAACAGCAGCTTGCTGAATTCGGCGGCCGCCATTTGCAGGCGGCGCAGTTGCTCGCTGCGGGCCTGCGGCAGCCAGGCCAGCACGGCACTGACCTCGGCACAGCGCAGGGCCTGCTCACAGGCCCACAGGCGCGCCTCCGCAGCCTGTGCCTTGACCCAGAGCAGGCGCTGCGCGGCCAGCCCCTGCGCCGCCAGCGCCGGGGCAAACGGCAGGTGTGGCGCGCCCACCAGCACCACCGGCCCGGTGCCACTGTGGGCCAGCACAGGCAGGAGCAAGCGCCACTCGCTGTGCACACCGGGGGGCTGCAGGATTTCGGTCAGAGCCCCCACCGGCCAGCCGCCACCGGGCAGCTGCGCGTCCAGCGCCCCATCGCCCGTGGCCCGCACCGGCAGCACCGTTTGCGCGAGCGCGTGGGCGTGCCAGACATCGGCATGGATGGCGTGCAAATCAGGGGGCGCACTACGCGCCAGGGCAGTCATGGCAGGGGTTTGGCTTGAATACTGTTCATTTAAACAGTATACGCATCCCCCGCCAAAAGAACAGTCGAAATGAACAGCCGGGCAGGGCCTAGCGCATCAAATCCTGGATGGCATCAACCACCATGTTCGTGCCAATGGCCACCAGCAACACGTCATTGAGCACGCGCACATAGCGGTAGCCCGCAGGCGGCAGGCCTATGCGCACCACCACCGCATCGGGCACCGGATAGAACACCACACCGCGCCCCAGCGGGCGGCCCATCTGCCACTTTTTGGCCTGGCCGGGCGGCTGGCAGCCGTTGTGCTTTTTGGCCAGGCCCGGTGGGCATTTGCCTGCGCGGCCCTGGGTCTGGTAGTAGTCGGAGACTTCCATGCGCTGGCGCTCGCCAAAGTAGGCGCCGATCTGGATGTCCGCGCTGTCCTGCTGCTCGGCTTGCTGGTGCTTGTTGCCCTTGCCAGCCCAGTCGGGCTTGCCAGCGAAGGACGGCGTAGTGGCAAAGACCAGGCCCAGCAGCAGGCACAGGGTGGCGATTTTTGAATGGTTTTTCATGGTCTGTTATTTCTTTGAGCCACCACCGCCACCACCGCCGTTACCGCCATGGCCGTCGGCGCCACCCTTGCCGCCGCCACCAGCGTGTCCCGCATCGTCCAAGCTTGCATGGGCCGTGTCGTGTTTGACTGCGTCCTGCTTGTCCGCTCTCTTGGCAGCGCTCACCACCGCACCCAGCTTCAGGCCTATGGCATGGGCGATCTGGCCCCAGCCCATGCCCGACTGGCGCTGCGCCATGATGCCCTTGAGCTCCACCGTGCGGCCGCTGACCGTGGTGGTGATTGTCGTGGAGGGTGGCGCCGGTTCGGTGGCTGCCATTGCCGCTACAGACAGGGAGCCCAGCAACACCCCGCAGGCCGCCAAGGTGGTTGCAATCGTGGTGGCAATGAAAGGATGTATTTTTTTCGACATGGCGACACCAAGGACAACGGCATACGCCGATGACGCAGTCTAGGGCACAGCACGCCCTTGCAACCAGTGTTCAGGGTTTGCTTACAAATGCACCCAAGCCGCTGCGCAATTTGGTGCCCGATCCATGGCACAAAAAAATCCCCAATGGCTGACAGGCCAAAGGGGATTGCTGCTGAGCAGGGCGGCACGCCCTGCAATTCAACGCGCTACTCGCGCAGGGCTGTGAAAGTACCGGAGGCTCCACCCGCACTCTTCCACGTGCCGGACACCACCCCGGTGTAGTAATTCACCGTGCCACTGAAACTGTCACCACTGCTGGTCATGCCAAAGCTGATGCTGGCCACGGTGCTGCCAGGGGTTCCGGGGTTCAAAATGGCATTGGTGCAAGTGAATGCGCCGCTGGCATTGCCCGTACTTACCAAGGCACTGGACGTTCCGCTGCAGCTGAGTGCTTGTCCCGGTGCAACCACGAATGTGAACAAGCCTGAGATTCCGGTGCTGCCGCTGGTACCTGAGAACACACCTTTGTAAGTCCCCTCATACGAGGAAGCCGTCAGTGCCTGCGTTGCATTGGGGTCCACCGTGCGGCCCAAACCCAGCTGCGCAAACAGTGCGTTGGTCGCCGGCAGATTGAGCCAGGCGCTGGTGACGGGATAGGGCAGATCACGGTAGCCAAAGTGCACCACATTGCCACGTTCAATGTACACGCGCTCCCAATTTTGGGCGCCGTGCAGTAGGGATGGCAGCCCATTGAAATGCAGCACGCGGGCGTCACCCAAGGTCTCTATGGTGTAGGTGCCTGTGCCTGCAGACGTGCAGTTGCGCACGCTGCCGCCCCAGCTCTCCTGGCAAGCATAGTAGGTGACCTGGTTGCCACTGCCAAAAGCCACCCGGATCGGGGTATTTCCGGTGTAGAAGCTGGTGGCCTGGTTCAGGTTTTCAACGGTCTTGGCGCTGCCCAGAATGCCCAAGCTGAGCGTGGTGTTTCCCCAGGCATCGTTTATGGCGCCCGTATCCAGCAGCGCACCGTTCAAACCTTCATTTGAAGACCATGATTGGTAGCGGCAAGGTGTGCCACGCAAGGTGGCAACCATCTTTTCCAGCGTGACAGTGCCCACATAGGGCGTGAAGACCGCGGCATTGCAGGCGTCTGCGGTACCGGCTGCCAATGCTGCTTCCGGCAGTTCCAGCCGGTTGCTGTTGCCGGGATAGTAGGCATAGGCATTGCTGGTGTTGATGGTCTTTCGCAGAACCATGCTGGAGCCGCCAGGAAAGCTTGCAGTTCCAAGCCAGGCGCTGGCATCGGCATTGGAATTGCCCACACGCACATTGGTGTAGCCCTGGTTTTGCAGAGATTGGTATACCGCCAGCATCTTCTGGCCACTGATGTCCACCATCCGGCTCTGCACGGTGCCTTGCTCCACGCCATCACAGTTGTTGATGCTGCTGTTGCCATTGGCATCTGGCACGGTGGCCGTGTGTGCGTCATTGATACCGCAGACCTTCCAGACCTTGCCGTTCCAGTGCAGTTCGCTACCCCACTTGGGGCCGCCAGACACGGACCAGGTGGCCACATCCCCGTTGGGGTAAGCCTGGAAGCGCAGCCAGCGCTGCAGTATGTTGTTGGCGGCTGGTGTGTTTTCCGTAGCGCTGCTGGAGACGTAGCGCGCATACACATCATTGGGTGCATCAAAAGACAGGTAAGCCAGCCAGGCACTCGCCATGCCGGACAGGAAGCCATTGCCCGGTTGGCTTTGCTTGATGTGTTCCAGTGCCGCCAGAGCGCTGGCGCCGTCCGGGATGCCATTGGTGTTCAACAGGGCCTGGGCCTTGACGCTCAGTGCGGCCAGCCGGGTCGCTGCGCTGGTAGTGCTGGCCACATCGCTGTCGGTCACCGCATAGGCGAGCCAGTCGGTGAGCGAAAGCACCTTGCGCGCGACCAGCATGTCAATGTCCATCTGCGTCACCACGACCCGGGAAGCCGTGGTCTTGCCCACCGCAGACGCCAACATGGCGCCCTGCTTCTGGGTGCTTATGACCATGGCATTCGCGACGGCCTGGGCCTTGGCATCGCCATTGCGGGTGAAGTCATCCAACGGTGAGTTGCGCATTCCCAGCTGGTATTGGATGGCTGCCGCTGCATCCCGGGTGCTGGCTCCGGTGGCCTCCACGAGGGTCTGAACCAGCGTGGTGAGCGGCGTTACCAGGCTGACGGCATCCTTGGGTGCCTTCAGGGTGTAACGGGTCAGCACAGGGCCGGTGTCTTTGTCGGTGGCATCTGTGCCCACCCATGCCAGCGCCGGAAACTTGCCCACATCAGCCGCGGGCACCAGAAAGGTGGCCTGACCATTGGCGTTGGTCTTTTGGGGGGCGTCCTCGGTGTCGCACAGGCCATTGTTGTTGCGGTCCAGACAGACGGTGGCACCCTGGATGAGGCCGTCCATGACCGTGATGGTCACCGGCACAGAGGTACTGGCAACAGTGCCCGTGCCCGCTGTGCCGGTGCTGCCGCCACCTCCTCCACCGCCACATCCCACCAAAGCAAGAGCCAGTCCCGCCACCCAGACCAAATGTTTTTTCAATTTAAATTTCATGATGCATCCCAGTGGATTGATTGAATCGATGCCCACGCGCAAGGTTCAGACGCCAGACAAACGCTGGCGCACCCCCGCTGCTGCGAGCCGCTTTTTCCTGCGATGTGTATGTTTGGGCTGTGCTGGAAGCCGTGCAAATTGCACGTTCAGCACAGGGTCGGCTATGCAATGACCTGTTGGCTATCCAACGAAGAAACGGTTACCTGTGCAACAAGGACCTGAGGGCATGCCCGATGTATGTTTGAACTGCGTCAGAAACAAGTTCTGAACACTGTTTCATACATACTAGCCGATGTCTGGCCAGCGTCTGCGGATGAATGTCCATGCGCACAAGCCTATGCCCATGAGCAGCAGCGAGGTGGCTGCCAGCGCCACCGGTGAATGCATCACCAGCGGCGACACCACACCCGCCACCAGGCCATTGGCGCTGGAGCCAATGAACATCTGCAGGCTCGACGCCATGCCACGGCGCTCGGGGTGCAGGTCCAGCACCAAGAGCGTGACCACCGGCACCATCAGGGCCCAGCCGAAGGCGAAGATGCTGATGGGAAACAGGGCCCAGCGCACATCGGCCTTGAACAACAGATTGGCCGAGAGGTTGATCACCCCAATGGCCAGCATGACGGCAAAGCCGCGGCCAATCTGGCGCCTGGGGCTGAGCTTGCCCGCCATGCGCCCACTGAGCCAGGCCCCGGTCATGATGCCGCCAATGGTGAGCAGGAAAAACCAGAAGAAATGCTCAGGCGGCAGACCCAGGCCCTCCCCCAAAAACACCGGCGCGCTCAGCACGTACAAAAACATGCCGTTGAAGGGAATACCGCTGGCCAGGGCCAGCAAAAAGAAGCGCGGGTCCGAGCCCAGCTGCCAGTAACCCGCCAGCAGGTTTTTCGGATGAAAAGGCTGGCGCTGCGCCACATGCAGGGTCTCGGGCAGCAGCCGGTAATTGGCCAGCCACAGCAGCACGCCCACACCACACAAAAACCAGAAGATGGCATGCCAGCTGGTATGGATCAGCAGCCAGCCGCCCAGCATGGGCGCAATGGCCGGCGCGGCACCGAAGAAAATGGTGACCTGGCTCATCACCTTCTGTGCCTCGGAAGGCGCATACATGTCGCGCACGATGGCACGCGACACCACGATGCCCGCACCGGTGCACAAGCCCTGCATGGCGCGGAAAAAAATCAGCTGGCCAATGCTTTGCGACAGCGCGCAGCCCATGGAGGCCAGCGTGAACACCGCCAGCCCCCACAGCACCACCGGCCTGCGGCCCAGGCTGTCCGAGATGGAGCCATGGAACAGGCTCATGAACGCAAAGCCGAACAGGTAGGCCGAGAGGGTCTGCTGCATCTGCACCGGTGTAGCGTTCAGGGCGCTGGCGATACCGGCAAAAGCAGGCAGATACGTGTCGATGGAAAACGGCCCCAGCATGCCCAACAGGGCCAGCAAAATGGCAAAGGCCCACTGCGGTGCGGCCCAAAGCTTGTGTGCGTCAGGATTCATTGCGCCATTGGAACATGGCAGGCTTGGGGCTAATACCGATAGGGTAAGCACCGCAGTTCTTTTTGGATATTTCCGGACAATGCAACGCATGTATTCCGAACCTTCAAACAAGACGCCACAAGCCCCAGGCAAGTTGCTGCTGGACTATGTGTACGCGCATGAAATGGCGCTGGCCGACCAGGTCTTTCTCACCCAGCCCCTGGGCAATGGCCAGGTCAAAGACTACACCTGGGCACAAACCATGGACCAGGCGCGGCGCATGGCCACGCACCTCAAGTCGCTGGGGCTGGAGCCGGGTGCGCGCATTGCCATCCTGTCCAAGAACTGCGCCCACTTCTTCATTGCCGAGCTGGCCATCTGGCTCTCGGGTGGCACCACGGTGGCCATCTTCCCCACCGAGACCGCCGAGACCATCCGCTATGTGCTGCAGCACAGCGGCGCCAGTTTGCTGTTTGTCGGCAAGCTCGACCTGTGGGAGCAGCAGGCCCTCGCCATCCCTGCGGGCCTGTCCTGCATCGCCATGCCGTTGGCCCCGGCCACGCCCTTCGAGAGCTGGGACACCATCACCCGGCGCACCGCACCGCTCACCGGGCGGGTGATGCGCGCGGCCTCTGACATGGCCATCCTGATGTACACCTCGGGCTCCACCGGCAGCCCCAAGGGCGTGATGCACAGCTTTGCCGCGGCCACCGCCTCGGGTGTGGGCATGCGGCACTATGTGCAGCAATACCTGGGCACAGAGGCGGAGGTGCGCATGCTGTCCTACCTGCCACTGGCCCATATTTACGAGCGGGCGTGGGTGGAGTGCACGGCGCTGGTGAACGGCCGCAGCCGCATCTACTTTGCCGAGTCGCTGGACACTTTTTTGCAGGACCTTAACCGCGCCCGCCCTAACGTGTTTGCCTCGGTGCCGCGCCTGTGGCTGAAGTTCCAGCAAGGCGTGTTCCAGAAGGTGCCCGCCAAAAAGCTGGACCGCTTGTTGGGCATTCCCCTCTTGGGTCGGCTGGTCGGCCGCAAGGTGCTCAAGGGCTTGGGCCTCGACCAGGCGCTGCTGGCCGCCAGCGGCTCGGCCCCGATACCGCCCGAGCTGATTGCCTGGTACCGCCGTCTGGGCCTGAACCTGATGGAGGGCTATGCCATGACCGAGGACTTTGCCTACTCGCATGCCTCCACGCCGCAGTTCAGCGCGCCCGGCGGTGTGGGCCTGCCGCTGCCCGGCGTGCAGGTGCGCATCAGCGAAGAAGGCGAGGTGCTGCTCAAATCGCCGGGGCAGATGCTGGGCTACTACAAGCAGCCCGAACTCAATGCCGAGGTGTTCACGGCGGACGGCTTTTTCCACACCGGCGACAAGGGCGAGCGCGATGCCAATGGCCTGCTCAAGCTGACCGGGCGCGTCAAGGAGCTGTTCAAAACCTCCAAGGGCAAGTACATCGCACCGGCCCCGATCGAAAACCTGCTCAACGCCCACCCCATGATCGAGCTCAGCATGGTCTCGGGCGTGGGCCAGTCTGCGGCCTATGCCATGGTGGTGCTGGCCGAGGCCCTGCGCCCACGCGTGGGCGATGCAACGGTCAAGGCCGAGGTGGAGCAGGCGCTTGGCCAGTTGCTCAAGGACGTGAACCAGCAGCTCTCCGATTACGAACAGCTGCGCATGCTGGTCATCGCCCCCGAGCCCTGGTCGGTGGAAAACGGCTACCTCACGCCCACCATGAAAATTCGGCGCCACCGCATCGAGACCGCCGTGCAGGCGCGCATGGAAACCTGGTACGCCGGCGACTGCACGGTCTGCTGGGCCTGAGCGCAAACCCGCAGCGCCGCTGTCTCAGAGTTCCAGCGGCAAGCTGCGCAGGCGTTGGCCCGTGAGCGCAAACAAGGCGTTGGCTAGCGCCGGGGCCAGCGGCGGCACACCAATTTCACCCACACCGGCCGGTGGCCGTGTGCTGGGCACCAGCCAGGTCTCCACCTGCGGCGCCTGCGCCAGCGTCAGCAGGGGATAGTTGTTGAAATTGCCTTGCTGCACCACGCCCGCCATGATGTCGATGCGCCCATGCAGCGCGGCCGTCAGGCCAAACACCACCGCACCTTCCATTTGCTGCGCAATCAGCCCCGGGTGGATGGCCGTGCCGCAGTCCACCGCACACACCACGCGGTGCACGCGCGGCTGGCCGCCTAGCAGCGACACCTCCAGCACCTGGGCGACGATGGAGCCAAAGGATTCGTGCAGGGCCACACCCCGCGCACGGCCTGCTGGCAAGGCCGTGCCCCAAGCCGCCTTGTCTGCCGCCAGGTTCAGCACCGCCAGATGGCGCGGCGCGTTTTTCAACAGGCTCTGGCGGTAGCGCAAGGGGTCCATATCGGCGGCATGGGCCAGCTCGTCGATAAAGCCTTCAGAGAAGAAGGCGTTGTGCGAATGCCCCACCGAGCGCCAGAAGCCCACCGGCACGCCCGAGTGCGTGGCCACGTGGGCCATGTGCTGGTGGGCAAAACCGTAGGGCACATCGAACAGGCCCTCGGCGGTGGTCTTGTCCGGCGTGTCCATGGGAGAAGCCAGGCTGGGCATGGCACGCGCCAACCAGCGCGGCGAGATGGCGTCGCCAGCAGAGTGGATACGCAGGCTGGTGGCCTGGCCCTGCGCGTCCAGCGCGGCGCTGAGTTGCGCCACATGCAGGGGGCGGTAGAAATCGTGGCCGGTGTCTTCTTCGCGCGACCACAGCAGCTGCACCGGCAGGCCGTCGCAGGCCATGGCCACGCGCACGGCCTGGCCCACAAAGTCAACATCGAGCCTGCGGCCAAAGCCGCCACCCAGGTAGGTGACATGCAGGGTGACCTGCTCCACATCCACACCTGCCACGCGGGCGGCAAGGGCGCGCGCAAAGCCCGGCACCTGGGTGGGCGCCCAGACGTCCAACCTGCCGTCCTTGAACTGCGCGGTGCAGTTCATGGGCTCCATGGTGGCGTGGGCCAGGTAGGGTGCGGTGTAGGTGCCTTGCAACACGCTGGCCGCTGCCGCCTCGGCGGCAGCGGCGTCGCCTTGTTCGTAAAAGGTGTGGCCTGTATCGGTCTTGAGCGCATCAAGCAGGCTGTGCTCGATGCGCGCGGAATCCAGCGGCCCCTCTGCGCGCTGCTGCCACTGCACCTGCACCGTCTGCACGGCGCGGCGGGCGTGCCAGCTGGTCTTGGCCACCACGGCAAAACCGGCGGTGGAACCGGCCACCGCATCCAGTGCCACCAGCCTGGAAACACCCGGCAGCGCCAGGGCCGCTTGCGCGTCCAGTGTGGCCACGGTGCCGCCCAGCATGGGGCACATGCGCACGGCGGCAAACAGCATGCCGGGCAGGCGCACATCCGCGCCAAAGCGGGCCGAGCCGTCCACCTTGGCGGGCAGGTCCGGGCGCGGCGGGCTCTGACCAATGAGCTTCCAGTCCTTGCGGTCCTTCAGCACCACGGGGGCCGGGTTGTGCAGGGCGGCCGGGGCCAGTTCGCCAAAGTGGGCGCTCTTGCCTGAGGGGTGCAGCACGCGGCCGTCCTGCAACGTCAGTTCATTGATCGGCAGTTGCCACAGCGCTGCAGCCGCGCCCAGCAAACCGGCACGGGCAGCAGCCGCTGCCAGCGGCACGGTGTCCCACGCATCGGCCAGGCTGGAGGAGCCGCCGGTGGCGTTGATGCCCAACTCGCGCGCGATTTTTCCCACCATCCACTCGCCCACCTTGACCTTCAGGGGCTTGTTCGGCCCATCGGACTCCAGCGGGTGGAAGGGCAGTGCGGCCAGCAGCATGCTGACGTTGCCATAGATGCTGTCGCTGCCCGCCTGCTCCAGGCGCACCTGCTCCGGCGCCAGGTCCAGTTCTTCGGCCACCAGCATGGCCAGGCCGGTGTGCACGCCCTGCCCCATCTCGCTGCGTGGCATGGCCAGGATCACCGTGCCATCGGGTGCAATCTTGATCCAGCCATTCAGCGCCACATCGCCCGCGGTGGGCAGCATGGTCTCGGGCGTGCCCAGGCGCGAACGCGCGGGCAGCAGGCTCCAGCCCACCATGAGTGCGCCGCTGGCACCCAGGGCGCTGAGGATCCAGGCGCGGCGTTTCATGCAGCGCCCGTGTCTGGCGCCTGGGCCATGGCTTGCGCGGCGCGGTGGATGGCCGCGCGCACGCGCTGGTAGGTGCCGCAACGGCAGAGGTTGGTCATGGCCGCGTCGATGTCGGCGTCACTGGGCTGCGGATGGTTTTTCAGCAGCGCCGCCGCTGCCATCAGCATGCCGCTTTGGCAGTAGCCGCACTGGGGTACTTGTTCGGCAATCCAGGCCGATTGCAGGGCATGGGGCACACCGTTGTGGGAGAGCGCTTCAATGGTGGTGATGGCTTTGCCCTGTGCCGCCGATACCGGCAGCACGCAGGAGCGCACGGCTTGGCCGTCCAGGTGCACGGTGCAGGCGCCGCAGGCGGCAATGCCGCAGCCGTACTTGGTGCCGGTGAGGTGCAGCACGTCGCGCAACACCCAGAGGATGGGCATGTCGGCGTCGGCTTGCACCTCCACCACGTTGCCGTTCACGGTGAGCTGCATGCGGGCCCCTGGTGGTGGTGGTGAGGCTACCGTTGCTGCTACTGCGCTGCGAACAGCTCGGCCTGTGTCGGCGGCTGGCAACCGGCGCGGGTGCAGTTGATGGCAGCGGCGTGCATGGCGTTGTGCAGGGTGTTGGTAACACGGCTTGCGGCTTGTTCAGGCTGCAGGGTCCAGTCGGCCAGGCAATTGCCCCAGAAGGTGTCGCCCGCGCCCACGGTGTCCACCACCTGCACCGTGGGTGCCACGGCCTCGGCACTCTGGCCGTCCACCATCAGCCAGGCGCCCTGGCCACCAAAGGTCAGCGCAATGCGGCTGGCACCACGGTCGGCAAAGCTTTGCGCCATGTAGTCGGCGTTGTGTTTGCCGGGGTTGGCAAAGCCCAGCAACTCCAGGTCTTCGTCGCTGGCCTTGATCCAGTCGGCCAGCGCGGCCACGTCCTTCACGGCGGCCACATAGGCCCCGAGATCTGCCGCCAGCTTGGGGCGCAGGTTCACGTCCACGCTGATCGTCCAGCCCTGCGCCCGGGCGCCCTGCAGCACGGCGAGCACCTTGTGGTGTTCGGGCGGCACCAGCATCAGCGAGCCGGTGTGCAGCACGCCGGGTACCGTGCCCGAGAGAGCCCGCAAGACCTCGTCCACGCTGTAGTCGCGGTCGGCAATGCCTTCACGGTAAAAGCCATAGCTGGGCTGGCCGTTCTTGACCTGCACCACGGCCAGCGAGGTAGGCAAACGGCTGCTGCCCAGCACGGTTTTTACCTGGTCTTTTTCCAGCTGCGCCCGCATCTGCTGGCCAAACTGGTCTTCTGAAAAACGGTTCAGAAACTGCACCGAGCCACCGCGCAGCGAGGCGGCGCGGGCGAGGTTGAAGGGGCTGCCGCCCACGTGCGGGTGCAGCAGGCCGTCGGGCCTGGCCACGCAGTCCATCAGGGCTTCGCCGAGTACAAAAATGGGAGTCATATGCGCTTGTGCCAACAGGCTTGGAGGGTTGAAAAACCAGACCGCCGCTGCGGTGGATTACAGTCCGTGGCCCGCAGTGCTGGGGCATTTTGCCACTACATTTGGTAACCGCTTTTTTTCTCCAAGGGGACTGGTTTGAACGTATTTCTGGACTCTGCCCTTGCCGCATCCTGGGCCCTGCCTGCGGGCTGCCCATCCGTGCAAGGCATTACCACCAACCCGACCCTGGTGCTGCAAGCCGGTCTGCCGGTCACACTGTCCACCTACACCGGCCTGCTGCAGGCCGTGGCCGACGCGGGCCTGGCCGAGCTGATGCTGCAGCTGCCCCGACCCGATGCCGCCGAGGCCCTTGAGTGGCTGGCGCCGCTGCAACGCACCGCATCCGATGCGGGTGTGAAACTCACCATCAAGCTGCCCTGCCACCCCGACTGGCTGGCCTGCATCCAGGTGGTAAGGGCGCAGGACCAGGCCATATTGCTGACCGGCCTGTCCAACCCGGTGCAGTTGCTGTGGGCCCGGGCCTGCGGCGCGCAGTATGTGGCGCCCTACATTGGGCGCCTCACCGCTGACGGGCGCGATGTGTGGCCGCTGATGCAGGCCTGCGTGGCCCAGCAGGACGGGGGCCCGAAGCTGTTGGCCGCCAGCATCAAGTCGCCCGAGGTGCTGACCCGCTTGATGGCCTGTGGTGCGGCCGCCGTCACCCTGCCCCCGGCCAGCCTGATCGCCTGGGCGGGTGATGCGTTGACGGACGCGGCCATGGTGCAGTTTGAGCGGGATGTGGCGGCCAGCATGGCCTTGGTGCCTTAAACGCGCCAGCCCACAAAAAAAGCCGCCCGATTGCTCAGGCGGCTTTTTTGTTTCGTCCGGGGCACAAGGCCCCGGGCTCCATCCAGAAAGAATTACTTCTTCTTGCTGGTGGTCTTGACAGCGCTCAGGGCATTGTCGGCCAGGGCAGCGGCTTGCTTTTCAGCGGTGGCCACGGCTTGCTTGGCGGAGGCCTTGGCGGACTCCAGGGCGTTCTGGCTGGCGGCCACTGCCGACTTCACCACAGCCACCAGGGACTCGGTACCAGCAGGTGCGTTCTTGGCCATGGTTTCCAGGCTGGTAGCCACGGTCTTTTGGGCTTCAGCGAACTTGCCTTCGGCAGCAGCGCTCAGTTCGGCACCGGTTTCAGTGGCGATAGCGTAGACCGAGCGGCCATAGGCCAGGGTCTTTTCAGCCAGGGGCTTGACCAGCGAAGCCTGGGCAGCCAGGGCGTCGGTGGGGTTCTTGGCGCTGAAAGCGGAAGTGAAGTCAGCGGTGGTGTCGAACAGGGCCGACTTGGTGGCAGCCAGGTTCAGGGCCACCAGCTTTTCAAAGCCAGCGAAGGCGGTAGCAGCCATGGCTTGGGCTTCGGCAGCGGCGGTCTTGTTGGCTTCGAGGATTTGTTCAACGGTCAGGGTAGCGGTCATAAGAATCTCCAAAAGGGTTAAGAAACTTCTGCGCTACAAACCCGCCTCGGGTGTCTTGATGTTGCAGTGCAGCATGGGTCGTATCTTACGTCCATTTGCTGCCCTTGCAAGATTTTTTTGCTGCAATGCAGCAGATTAGAGACAGGGTTCTAGAAAACCGGTTTTAGCCCTTTCCGGCGCCCTTTAGTCCAGCTGCACCGGCACGCCGTCACGGTCAAACGCCAGGTAGGAGGCAATCTCGCCGCGCTGTATCGCCTCCACCATGTGCTGCAGGGGCTTGTCCGCATCATCGGTAGAGGGAGGCTGCTGGCGTGTGCCTGAAAGCGCGGCCGAAAACACCAGCGCCCAGCGCTTGTCGAACTGTGCGGCTTCCAGCAGCAGGCCCTCAAAAGACTTCAGTTCCTCCGGGCTCTTGTCCACGCACATCAGCGGCACCAGGGCGCCACCGTGACCGGCTTCAAAGGCGGCGCGTTGCTCGGGCGTGGCCTCGTCGGGCAGCTCGACTCCAGCAAACACAAACAGCAGGCGCTGCGGCAGGGGCTGGGCCAGGGCCGCAGCCAGGAAGTCGTTGAAGTGTTCGATGTTCATGGGGATTCCAGTGGGTTCAGTTGCATAGGGGCAAAGCCCGGCACCACGCCCTCGGGCGTGAGGTGGCTGATAAATTCGGTGGCCTGCGGGCGCAGGCGGGCGGGCTTGCGGGAGTGGGCCGTGCCCAGGCTGACAAAACACAGGGCGTGGTCGGAAGGCTTCAAATCAAACAGGCGGCGCAAACCTTCGGCCTTCAGGGCCTTGCCGCTGGTCAGCGCCGAGCCAAAGCCCAAGGCCGTGGCCATGAGCAAGAGGTTTTGCACCGCGCACCCGGCCGACAGCAGGCGCTCGGCCAGATCAACCTCCGGGTCGCCGCGCGCGGCATCCACCACCAGCAAGAGCAGGCAGGGTGAGCGAAAAGCCTTTTCCCGCGCCTGTTCCACTTGCTCGGGCAAGGCGCTGGCATCGCGCTCCTGCAGGGCCTGCGCAAACTGTTCGGCCAGCAGGCCACGCACAGCGCCGGGCACCACAATAAAACGCCAGGGCAGCAACTGCCCGTGGTCGGGGGCAGAGGCGGCGGCGTCCAGAATCTGCGCCAGCTGCGCTGCATCCGGCCCGGGCTCGGCCAGGCGCTTGGGCAGGATAGTCTGGCGCGCACGCTGCAACGTGGCCAGCAAGTCCGGAATATCGGTGATGGCGGCAGTGGCCGTCACGGAGCATCCCAGGGATTGAGCCAGGCCACACCACACGGTTCAAAATCCGCCACGTTGCGGGTGACCACGGTCATGCCATGCACCAGTGCGGTGGCGGCAATCAGGCCATCGCGCACGGGACGGGGATTGGGCACATGCAGCCGCGCACTGCGCAATGCCACGGCGGTATCTACGGGCAGGATACGGCCGGTGAATGCTGGCAACACATGCTGATCCAGCCAGGCCCGGAACACCGCGCCTTGCGCGGGATCGCGCCGCTCGGCCAGCAGTACGCCAATTTCCAGCTCTTGCACCGTGATGCTGGAGAGATACAGGTCCACCGTCTCCACGCTGTCGGCCCAGCGTGCCACATTGGCATCGGCACGCCCCAGGCGAATCTTGCGCAATTCGGAGACGACGTTGGTATCCAGAAGAAACATCAGGACAAATCCGCCGCCTGCGCCATATCACCCAGGCGGGGAATCTCCAGCTCCAGGTCTTCCGTGCCCGGCATGGCCAGCAGATCGGCAATCTTCTGGCGGCTGCCGGTCAGGCTTTGGTACAGCGCCATGCTCATCAGCACATGGGCGGGGCGGCCACGGTCGGTGATAAACACCGGTCCTTTGTTGGCCGCCTTTTTGGCTTCGCTGGCGGACTGGTTGAACTCGCGGCTGGACAGGGTGGTGATGGTCATGTCATGGCCCTCCAAAATAATGTAGAGATGTTACTACATCGCCGCGTGAGCAAGCAAGAGTCAACCACACGTCCCCACATGCCCGCACTGGGTGCAGTAGTCGCAGCCGTCCTTGCGGATGACGGCGTAGGCGCCGCATTCGCCGCACTTCTTGCCGACCATGGCCGGGGGCGAAGTGGGGGCAGCCAAGGCTTGGACCGCAGCAGCCGCTGGCTTGGACGCCGGAGCTCCCGCAGCCGGAGCATCTACGTGCGCCGCTGCCTCGTTGCGGTGCTGGATGATTTGCTGGATGGCATAGGCAATGGCCGCCACTTCCGAGTCGTGCCACAGGGGCACCAGCGAGCCGTCGGCTTTTTCGTAGGTGCCCAGGCGCACCGGGCCGCGATCCCAGGCGACCTTGCGCATGTCGCGCAGGGCCCGTTCCAGGAAGCCGCCGCGTGCAGCCAGGGAGAGCATGCGCATGGAGGACGTAATCCACTGCTGCGACTCGCCACTCTGGCCCAGGGGCATGAAGAATTCGATGGCGCGCTGCACCGTGCCTGTGCCGTCGGCCGAGGGCAGCGGCAGGAAGGAGGCGACGATGTACAGGGTCTTGTGGCCCTCCTGCGTCCAGTACTCGATTTTTTCCGCCACCGCGGCCAGTGCGCCCTTGGGGCGCTTCTCGATCACGGTGCGCATGGGGTCCACGGGCGCATCCACAATGGCAGCCGGTTTGGCCACATCACCGGTGTCCAGCACCGAGCCCAGGATGGCATTGGGGCGGTAGGTGGCCAGCCCCTTGAGGCGCGCACGCCAGGCTTGCTGGTACAGGCCCTTGAAGTCGTCATAGGGGTAGTCGGCGGGCACGTTCACCGTCTTGGAGATGGCAGTGTCCACCAGCGGCTGCACGGCTTCCATCATGGCGATGTGGTCACTGGCTGCCATGTCCAGGGCGGACACAAAATAGTCGGGCAGCTGGGTGACATCGCCACCCAACTCGCGGTACAGGCGCCACGAGTGGTCTTCGACCTGGTACTCACTGGTCGTGCCATCGGGCTCGCGCTTCTTGCGGCGGTACATCCACGAGAACGCGGGCTCGATGCCGTTGGAGGCGTTGTCGGCAAAGGCCAGGCTGACCGTGCCGGTGGGCGCAATCGAGAGCAGATGGCTGTTGCGGATGCCGTGCTTGCGGATGGCCTTCTGGATGTCGGCAGGCAGGCGGCTGGCAAAGGTGCCTTTGGCCAGGTAGCCGGCGGCGTCGAACTTGGGGAAAGCACCCTTCTCTTGCGCCAGCTCCACGGATGCCTTGTAGGCGGCATCGCGCATGCAGGTGGCGATCTTCTTGGCCATCTCGCGGCCCTCGACTGCGTCGTAGCGCAGGCACAGCATGGTCAGCGTGTTGCCCATGCCTGTAAAGCCCACACCGATGCGGCGCTTGGCAGCCGACTCGGCGCGTTGCTGGGGCAGCGGCCAGAAGGTCACGTCCAGCACGTTGTCCAACGCGCGCACCTGGGTGGCAACCGACTTGGCGAAGGCCTCGAAGTCAAACGACGCAATGCCGTCAAAGCCAAAGGCGTGGCGCACAAAGCGCGTCAGGATGATGGGGCCGAGGTCACAGCAGCCGTAGGGGGGAAGTGGCTGTTCGCCACAGGGATTCGTAGCGGCAATGTCTTCGCAGTAGGACAGGTTGTTGTCCTCGTTGATGTGGTCCAGGAACAGGATGCCCGGCTCGGCGAAGTCGTAGGTGCTTTTCATGACTGTGTCCCACAGCGCACGCGCCTGCAGCGTCTGGTAGACCCACATACCGTCGGCGCGCTGGTAGGCGCCGTTGGCCATGGTGGCGGCGCCGGGCTTGGCTTTGTGCACCAGCTCCCAGGGCGCGTTCTCGTCGAGGGCGCGCATGAAGGCGTCGGGCATGCCGACTGACACATTGAAATTGTTCCAGCGGCCCGGTGTGCGCTTGGCGGTGATGAATTCCAGCACATCGGGGTGGTCGATGCGCAGCACGCCCATTTGCGCACCGCGGCGCGCACCCGCGCTCTCCACGGTGGAGCAGGACTGGTCGAACACATTGATGTAGCTGCAGGGGCCCGACGCCATGCTGTGCGTGCCCTTGACCTCGGCACCCTTGGGGCGGATGCGCGAAAAGTCATAACCCACACCGCCACCGCGGCGCATGGTCTCGGCGGCTTCGCGCAGCGCCTCGTAAATGCCGGGGTAGCCGCCGTCATCCATGCCCTGAATGCAGTCGCCCACGGGCAGCACAAAGCAGTTGATCAGGGTGGCCTGGATGTCGGTGCCGGCCGCGCTCATGATGCGCCCGGCGCCAATCGCACCGGCGTACAGGTTTTCGAGGAACACGGCTTCAAAATGTTCGCGCTGCGCTTCCTTTTCGACGCTGGCCAGCGCGCGGGCGACGCGCTTGAAGACATCTTCATAGCCGGTTTCGCCAGCTTTGAGGTATTTTTCTTTCAGCACATCAAAGCTGATGGCTTGCACTTCGCTGTTCTTGGAGGGGGATGCGGACGGTTCGCGTTTCATGGTTCAGGTCTTTCAGGGTGTTCGGGGCCCGCGGCGCAGTCGCTTGGGACCGGCGCGGGGAGAGCGAGTGTGCCACGCCCGCGCCTCGGCCGCTTTCGACTGGCCCGCCTGGTGCAGGCTATTGCACCAGCGGCGAATCGGCCGCATCCAGCGCAATGCCCTCCACCAGCGCCTGCCCCACCAGCAGGCTCATGTACTGGTGCAAGGCTTTGGCACGCGACTGCATGCCCAACTGCGCCGCCACGCGCTCCTGCACCGCCTCAAAGCCGGGCGTCTGGCCCTCGCGGCGCTCCAGCACGTCGAAGATGTGAAAGCCAAAGCGGCTGTGGATCAGGCGCGGCTGCACACCCAGGCCCACACCCGCCTCGGTCTGGAAGAACATCTCTTTGGCCAACTCGGGCGCGCAATCCTCCGGCCCCACCCAGCCCAGGTCACCGCCTTGGGTGCTGGTGGGGCAATTGGACAGCTCACCGGCCAGCTTGCCAAACAGGTCCACCGGCACGTTCTTGCCCAGGAGACTGATCAGCGCCTTTTCGGCATGTACGGTCAAGGCCTGCACGTTGACGCCCTGGGTCACGGCAAACAGGATGTGGCGCAGGTGCACGGCCTGGCCCACGGTGTATTGCGCCTTGCGGGCGTCATAAAAGCGCTGGCACTCTTCTGCCGTCGGTTTGGGCACCTGCACGGCACCGTCCACCATGGTCTCAATAACTCGGCGCTCAGCCTCGTTCAGTTCGGGTGCGGCCAGCACGCCCTTGCGCGGCAGCAGACCGGCTTTCACCGCTTCCTGGCGCAGCAGCTCGGTGTAGGCGAGTTCACGCAGGCTCTCTTCGTCAGGGCGCTGGTCGGGGGCATGCAGGGCGATGCCGTTGACCATGGCCATCTGTTGGGGTGCGGTGTCGGCTTTGGACGCGCAACCGCAAGTGCCGCCGCCGCCACAACCGTGGCTGCTGGATTGGGATGTGTTGTTCATGGTCTTGTCTTTCTAGTTTCTGTTCACTACGAATGCGTTTGACTGCATGGGTTGGCCTGCTTTTGTGGTGGCCGCTGCCACTGGGGTACATGGTTCCGTTCGTGTCCCCCGCACGCCAACACTGCTTCTGGCTCAGGACGATGTGGCGCTCCGCTCCGGTAGGTAAAGGAGGAGCCCGAAGGGCGGGGGACACGGACGGAGCGGAGTGCCACGTCGGCCTGAGTCCCGCGTGCCTTCGGACTGCATGTCTTTGAAACTCAGCGCGCCGTGCGACTCAAAGGCTCGCGCTCCACCAGCCCCAGCTTGCGGCTACGCACCAACTGGTAAGGGCGGATCACATAGGCCAGCGTGCCAAAGCCGCTCCACACATGCACCAACCGGGTGAAGGGGAAGATCAAAAAGATCGACATGCCCAAAAACATATGCAGCTTGAACACCGGGCTGGCTTCGGCCAACAACTCTGGCGCACCGGCACGGAAGGTGACGATGTGCTGCGCCCAGTCGGCAAGGCGGATCATCATGCTGCCGTCCAGGTGCTGGGCCGACAGCGGAATGGTCGCCAGGCCCAAAGCCAGTTGCAGCCACAAGAGCACCAGCAGCACGATGTCACTGGTCTTGGAGTTGATGCGGATGCGCTCGTCGGCTAGGCGGCGGTGCAACAGGATGCTCACGCCGATGAAACCCAGCACACCAAAGGCGCCGCCCGAGACCATGGCCAGCAGCTGCTTGTTGCCTGCGCTGATGAAGGGCTCGTAGATGAAGTGGGGCGTGAGCATGCCCACGGTGTGGCCGCCCAGCAGGAACAGCACGCCCACGTGGAACAGATTGCTGCCCCAGCGCAACTGGCCGCGTCGCAGCATCTCTGAAGAATCGCTCTTCCAGGTGTACTGGTCGCGGTCAAAGCGCACCAGGCTTCCCGCCAGGAAGATGGTCAGGCAGATGTAGGGGTAGTAGCCGAACAGCAGGTTGTCGAGATAGGTCATATGCGTGCTCCTTGGGCGCGGTCCACTTTTGCAAAAGCAGACGCGGGTGTGGCGGCGATGGGCGCCGTGCTCTTGCGCACGATGTGGATCGGCTGCGCCTCGCCCGGCTTGGACTGGCCTTTGGTGCTGCAGCCATCAAAGGCCTCGGGCTCTTGCCAGACTTCGTCCATGGCCTCATCGGCCACGATGGCTACGGCCTGCACGCGCTGACCGGCCAGCTCCAGCACGGCTGCTACGACCGCCGCATACGGGCTGCCGCGTTGCAGCAGCGCGCTGAAGATGGCGCTCAGGATGTGGGCCATCTCGCCCAGGAACGCGGTGGCCAGTTGGGGCGGCTGGGTGGAGGCGAACTCCAGCACCACGCACAGGTGGTCGGGCAGCTCTTCGGGGGCCAGGAACAGACCGGCTTTTTCATAAGTCTGCACCAGGTCGACCATGGCAGGTCCCCGGTCGCGCGAGTCGCCGTGGATGTGCTCGAACATGTGCAGCGAGGTGGCGCGGCCGCGGTCGAAAGTTTCCACGTAGCGGGCTTCCACTTCCATGGGGTCCAGGCGGGTGAGCTCCACGGTCAGGGCGTGCAACTCGGTGCGGCGTGCCACGGGGATGGCGGCCTCGGCATCGATGGCCTGCAGCAGCTCGCCCACATGGGCGCGCAATTCTGCGTCCGGGTAGCCCAGCAAGGCGGCCAGGGCACGCAGGGTGTAGCGGTTGATTTTTTCTTTCATGTCGTTCTCCTTCAGACCATGGACTTGATGGGGATGGTGCGCGGCTTCGTGCCACCGAACAGGCTTACTTCGGATGCGCCATCGGAGCAGCCATTGCCGAATGAAAAGCCGCAACCGCCGCGCATGTCAAAAGCGTTCTCGGCGTATTCGCGGTGGCTGGTGGGGATCACAAAGCGGTCCTCGTAGTTGGCAATGGCCATGACCTGGTACATCTCTTCCACTTGCGCCACGGTCAGTCCCACCTGCTCCAGCACGGCCAGGTTTTGCTCCTGGTCCACGTGCTTGCTGCGCTGGTAGGCGCGCATGGAGAGCATGCGCTCCAGTGCGCGCACCACCGGTGCGGTGTCGCCCGCAGTGAGCAGGTTGGCCAGGTACTGCACGGGAATGCGCATCTGGCTCAGGTCCGGGATCTCGCCGTTCACACCGATGTGGCCCGCGTTGGCGGCACTGGTGATGGGCGAGAGCGGCGGCACGTACCAGACCATGGGGAGCGTGCGGTACTCGGGGTGCAGGGGCAGGGCCACCTTCCAGTCCACGGCCATTTTGTAGACCGGGCTGTTGCGTGCGCCAATGAGCCAGGACTCGGGGATGCCGTCCTTGCGCGCTTGCTCGATCACCGCCGGGTCATTGGGGTTCAAGAAGATGTCGAGCTGCGCCTGATAAAGATCTTTTTCATCCTTCACGCTGGCTGCTTCGGCAATGCGGTCGGCGTCGTACAGCACCACACCGAGGTAGCGGATGCGGCCCACGCAGGTTTCGGAACACACGGTAGGTTGACCGGCTTCAATGCGCGGATAGCAAAAAATGCACTTCTCGGCCTTGCCGCTTTTCCAGTTGTAGTAAATCTTTTTGTAGGGGCAGCCCGACACGCACATGCGCCAGCCGCGGCACTTGTCCTGGTCGATGAGCACAATGCCGTCGTCTTCGCGCTTGTAGATCGAACCAGACGGGCACGATGCCACACAGGCCGGGTTCAGGCAGTGCTCGCACAGGCGCGGCAAATACATCATGAAGGTGTTTTCGAACTGGCCCACCATGTCTTTTTGCACCTGGTCGAAGTTGGCCAGATTGGCGTCATTGCTGCGCTTGCTGAATTCGCCGCCCAGGATCTCTTCCCAGTTCGGGCCCCATTCGATCTTCTCCATGCGCTTGCCGGTGATCAGGCTGCGCGGGCGTGCCGTCGGTGCGTGCTTGACCTCGGGGGCAGACTGCAGGTGGTCGTAGTCGAAGGTGAACGGCTCGTAGTAGTCGTCGATCTGCGGCATGTTGGGGTTGGAGAAGATGCGCATGAGCAGCTTCCACTTGCCGCCCTGGCGTGGCTCGATGGAGCCGTCGGCCTTGCGGATCCATCCTCCATTCCACTTGTCCTGGTTTTCCCATTCCTTGGGGTAGCCAATGCCGGGCTTGGTTTCTACGTTGTTGAACCAGGCGTATTCCATGCCGGGGCGGCTGGTCCAGACGTTTTTGCAGGTGACCGAACAGGTGTGGCAACCAATGCACTTGTCCAGGTTCAGCACCATGGCGATTTGGGCGCGTATTTTCATTTTGTAATCTCCTGTTCAAGCCTGGATGGTCGCTGCGGCTTCGTTGTCGAGCCAATCGATCTTACACATCTTGCGCACCACCACAAACTCATCGCGATTCGTGCCAATGGTTCCGTAGTAGTTGAAGCCGTAGCTGAACTGTGCGTAGCCGCCAATCATGTGGGTGGGCTTGGTCACGATGCGGGTCACCGAGTTGTGGATGCCGCCGCGTGTGCCGGTGATTTCTGCACCGGGCGTGTTGATGATTTTTTCCTGGGCGTGGTACATCATCACCATGCCCACCTTCACGCGCTGGCTCACCACCGCACGGGCCGCAATGGCGCCGTTGATGTTGAAGAGCTCGACCCAGTCGTTGTCCACAATGCCTGCGGCCTTCGCATCGTCTTCGCTCAGCCAGATCACCGGGCCACCGCGGTTGAGCGTGAGCATCATCAGGTTGTCGGTGTACGTGCTGTGGATACCCCACTTCTGGTGCGGCGTGATGAAGTTCAGGGATATTTCCTTGTTGCCATTGGGCTTGCGGTCTTTGATGCCCGCCACCGCCTTCAGGTCCACGGGTGGCCTGTAGCTGGTCAACCCTTCGCCAAAGGCGATCATCCAGGGGTGGTCCAGGTAGAAGTGCTGACGTC
The DNA here is from genome assembly GCA_947374485.1 of Comamonadaceae bacterium. Lineage (GTDB taxonomy): Bacteria > Pseudomonadota > Gammaproteobacteria > Burkholderiales > Burkholderiaceae_C > Allorhodoferax. The sequence continues at coordinate 25,582 of CANCCF010000041.1, forward strand.
CGGTGAGGGTGCGCCATGGGATCAGCTCATGCACATTGGTGTAACCGGCGTTGTAGCTCACGGTCTCGCTCTCGATACCGCTCCACGTGGGTGAAGAAATAATCTTGCGCGGCTGGGCCTGGATATCACGGAAGCGGATTTTTTCGTCCTCGCGGTGGATGGCCAGGTGCGAGTGGTCGCGCCCGGTGATTTTGCTGAGCGCCTCCCAGGCCTTCACCGCCACATGGCCGTTGGTCTCGGGGGCGAGTTGCAGCACCACTTCACAGGCGTCGATATCGCTTTCAATTTTCGCCATGCCCTTGGTGACGCCCTCGGCATGCACCTTGCCATTGAGCTCGGCGAGCTGCTTGACTTCCACCTTGGTGTCCCAGCCAATGCCCTTGCCGCCGTTGCCTGCTTTTTCCAGCAGCGGGCCCAGCGCGGTGAAGCGTTTGTAGAGGTTGGGGTAGTCGCGTTCCACCACGGCGATGCTGGGGCCGGTCTTGCCGGGAATGAGCTCGCACTCGCCACGCTTCCAGTCGGCCACGCCAAAGGGCTGGGCCAGTTCACTCGGGGTGTCGTGCATCAGGGGGGTGAGCACAATTTCCTTTTCCACACCCAGGTGGCCGACACAGACCTTGCTGTAGGCCTCGGCAAAACCCTTGTAGATTTCCCAGTCGCTCTTGGATTGCCAGGCCGGGTCCACCGCGGTGGAGAGCGGGTGGATGAAGGGGTGCATGTCGCTGGTGTTGAGGTCGTTCTTCTCGTACCAGGTGGCAGTGGGCAACACGATATCGGAGTACAGGCAGGTGGTGCTCATGCGGAAGTCCAGCGTCACCAGCAGGTCCAGCTTGCCTTCGGGCGCGTCCTTGTGCCAGACCACTTCCGTGGGCTTGGCGTCATCCACGCCTAAATCTTTTCCCTGCACGCCGTGGGTGGTGCCCAAGAGGTGCTTCATGAAATATTCATGGCCCTTGCCGGAGGAGCCCAGCAGGTTGGAGCGCCACACAAACATATTGCGCGGCCAGTTCTGTGGATGGTCCGGGTCTTCGCAGCTCATCTTCAGCGAGCCGTCCTTCAGGGACTTCACCACATAGTCCTTGGGGTCCATACCTGCGGCCATGGCGTCTTTCACGACCTGGAACGAGTTGGTCTGCAACTGCGGCGCGCTGGGCAACCAGCCCATGCGTTCGGCGCGCACGTTGTAGTCGATCAGGCTGCCGCCGTATTTACTCTTATCGGCCAGGGGGGACAGGATTTCTTCCACGCCCAGCTTTTCGTAGCGCCACTGGTCGGTGTGGGCATAGAAGAAGCTGGTGCTGTTCATCTGCCGGGGTGGGCGCACCCAGTCCAGGGCAAAGGCCAGCGCGGTCCAACCGGTTTGGGGCCGCAGTTTCTCTTGCCCCACATAGTGCGCCCAGCCGCCGCCGCTCTTGCCGATGCAGCCGCACATCATCAGCATGTTGATGATGCCGCGGTAGTTCATGTCGCTGTGGTACCAGTGGTTCATGGCCGCGCCGATGATGACCATGGACTTGCCTTTGGTCTTGTCGGCGTTGTCGGCAAACTGGCGTGCCACGGCAATGATCTG
>CANCCF010000042.1 GCA_947374485.1 Comamonadaceae bacterium
GTGCATGGTGAGATTCCCGTCAAAGGCCAGCCCCGTGGGAGCCGGCAACCCTTGTACAACGTGGGCCCTGCCGGCTGGGTCGACCGACTTTACACCCGGTATCAATTGGGCGCAGTGGTGGGGATCAGTTGTCCCAGTCGCTGCCACCACCCATGTCGGAGGAGCCACCGTCGTCCCAGCTGGTGTCGCTGATGCCGAAGTTATCGCCGCCCATGTCGGCGTTGCCGATGGGCTCGTAGCTGGTGCCCATGCCGTTGTCCACGGCGTGCGCGCCTGATGGTGCGTCATGGTTGCCCATCAGGTTGCGGCCAATGGCCTCCGCGGCCATCACCCCGGCACCCACGGCCAGGCCTGTGGCCACGCCGCCCATGATGCGCCCACCCAGGCCACTGCCTGCGGGCTGTCCATAACCCGGTTGGCCATAACCAGGCTGGCCATACATGGGCTGCTGGCCGTAGCCCTGCATGCCTGCCGGCTGCAGGTTGCCATTGCCAAAGCCTTGCGGGCCACTCAGACCATTGCCCGCGCCATTGGCATAGGCCATGGACGGGTCAAAGGTCTGTGCCGGTTTGCGGCGGAAGACGAACCAGGCCGCAGCAATCACCGCTGCGGCGAGTGCCGCAGGCAGCACCCAGCCGCCCGCGGGCTTGCTGGCCGCTGGCGCGCTGTAGGTGGCAGGGCTGGTGGTGGCAGCGGGTGCGGCCACGGCCTTGGCGGCCAGCTGCTTTTCGAGCGCTGCCACAGCCTCTGGCTTGGCAAAGGGCAGGCCGGGCGCAAACGTCTGCGCCTGGCTCAGTGCCTCGCGCGCTTTGCCCAGGTTGCCCTGGCGCGCATACAGCTCGCTTTGCACAAAGTGCGCCTTGGCGCTCTTGGGGTGGGCCACCAGCACCTGCTGCACCATCACCTGGGCCTGGTCGAGCTTGCCGGCCTGGGCTGTGGCATAGATCTGGTTCATGGTCGGTTCCTGCTGGGCCATGGCCCAGCCCGCGCTCAGGAAACTGGCCAGCACCAGCCAGCGCAGGGCAGATTGAAACAAGGACATCAAACGCATGGTTAAAACCTCACATGGAAAAAAGGGACCCTCACATGATGGGGCCCAGGCCCTGCATTTCAAGTGAAGTTACGTGGCGATTGGGTAAAGCGTTGCAGGGCCGCGTTCACCATGCCCTCCACGTGGCCGTGCCGCGCAAACGCCTGGCGCAGGTAGCTGGCGTCGCTGCCGGTTTGCACCGCGTGCTCCAGGTGGGCCAGGGCCGCCACACAATCCAGCGCCCGGGCCTGCGGCTGCAGGATGCGCAAGGTGGCCAAAATGTCGTCTGCCAGTGGCATGGGCGCGTAGGTCTTGGGGTGCACCACCGTGCCCTCCAGGCCAAAGCGGCAGGCCTGGAAGCGGTTGTAGTTGTAGACCAGGTAATCGTCCTCCACAGGGGCACTCTCGTGGCGTTCCAGCAGGTACTGGCACAGCGCCTGCAGGTAGCAGGCGAGAGCCGCAGCGCGCTCCACCGACAGCGGCGTGTCGCACACCCGCAGTTCAATCGTGCCGTACTCGGGCTTGGGGCGTATGTCCCAGTAAAAGTCCTTCATGCTGTTGACCACGCCGGTGCTCTGCATCTTGGCAAAGTACTGCGTTTCAAAGTCCTGCCAGCGCAACACAAAGGGTGCACGCCCACTCAAGGGAAAGGCAAACACCGAATTCAGCCGGGCCGATTGGTACAAGGTGTCTTTGCCCTGCACAAACGGCGACGAGGCCGACAGTGCGATGAAGTGCGGCACATAGCGGTTCAGTGCGTGCAACAAGAAAAGCGCTTCGTCGCCACTGCGGCAGCCTACATGCACGTGCTGGCCAAACACGGTGAACTGCCGCATCAGGTAGCCATAGAGTTGCGACACCTGCTGAAAGCGCGGCTTTTGAAAAATGCGCCGCTCCGACCAGTGCTGAAATGGGTGCGTGCCACCGCCGCAAATGCCGATGTTGAGCTGCCCGGCCGCGCGCACGAGCTCGCCCCGCATGGCCTGCAGCTGCGCCAGCAGCGTGGTGTGACGGTGGTGCACGTCGGTGGCGACCTCGATCATGCTTTCGGTGATTTCCGGCGTGACGGTGCCCGGAAAAGGCTTGCGCCGCAGCAGCTCCAGCATGTCCGGGCTGGCCTCGGTCAGGTCAAAGTCGGACAGGCTCACCAGCTGCAGCTCCAGTTCCACACCCAGGCTCAGCGCGGCAGATGTTTTGAAGGCTTCCAGCGGCATCTCAGTCCTTGCGGGCGTCGGGCACTTCGCGCGCCCAGACCAGGGCGCGCTGCACCAGCAGCGGACCGGCAATTTCGAGCAGCAGGGTGGCCGCAGCCAGGGGCACGAGCTGGTCTTCGAGGCGGCTGCCGAGGTAGCGCGTTTGCTCCAGCACCAGAATCACCAGCGCGGGTGTGGGCACGCTGGCCAGGCCGATCAAAAAGCCCTTGCGCCAGGCGATGCCGCTGGCATGCGCAAACAGGCTGATGCCCAGCGTCTTGGCCGCCAGACGCACCGCCACAAAGGCCATCCCCATGGACAGGCCCGCCAGCACCTGCGGCCACACCAGGCGCGACGAAATGAACACAAACAACAGCACCGAGAACACATCGCCCAGCGTGCCAAAGCCACGTTGTGAAGCATTGAGCACCAGCCGCGCGTGGCGCGCATGCAGGCCAAAGGTCAGCGCTGCCACCAGCGGCGAGAGCTTCAGGCCAAAAGTCAGCGCCACCAGGCAGATCACCGCCAAGGCAAAGGCCAGGCGGCTGTCCTGCCCCATGCGCGTACTGTCGCCGGTGGCGTTGCGGCTGGCAACCTGCAGCAGCAGGGGCGTGAGCACCCCGGCAAACCATCCCAGCAACACCGACAGCGCCAGCACCACCAGACTGCTGTAGACAGCGGCCAGGATATTGCCCGAAGTGCGCAGCACCGCCCAGCCCAGAATGATCTTGAACACAAACACCGCCAGCACCGTATTCAGCGTGGCCAGGTAGAGCAGGCGCTCGCTGGCCTGGCCCGAGCTGCGGCGCTCGGTCACCACCCGCAGCACCGTAACCGGTGAGGTGGCCATGGACAAGGCCGCCAGCAGCAACGCGGTGGCCGGCGGCTGCCGGAACCACAGCAAGAGCGCATATACCGCGGCAAAGGTCAGCGTGGCCTCAAACAGGCTGGTCACCGCCATCCAGGGGTTGCTGCGCAGCCAGCGCAAATTGATGCCGTAGCCGCACTCGAACAGCATCAGGCAAAAGGCCATATTGGCCAGCAGCATCACGGTGGACGACTGTGTGGCGGGCAAGAAGCCGGTCTGCCCCGGCGCCATCACAAAGCCCACCAGCGCATAGGCGCTGATGCGCGGCAAGCGTGCCCGCTGGTAGCCATACTCACCCACCAGCCAGGCTATCAACAGCGTGACGGGCCAGGCCGTATCGGCGATCAGCGGTGCAGCATCAGGCATAGGTGGTGCCCCTTCTAGCACCAAAGGATGGCCACCGACATGGCTTGCGTCAAGGGACCAAATTGTGTCGAAAAGCTTTACACCTGACAGGGCCCCGCACTGCGGCGAAAGCACTGCTGCCAACAAAAACCATTGGCAATCAAGCACTTGCAAAGCAGGCTTGAAAAGTGTGGCGTTTGGTATGGAACCTGCAGTGCCTGGCGGGTGCCACTCAAAAGCCTTTTGCATCGCCAGTCGCGTGCCGCACTGGCGCTCATGCCCCAAGCGATACGCTTTGCGGCCTACCGCAACTTCGTGCGCTGCGACTACACGCCCGACCCGCACCTGACGCTCAAAATTGCCGACACCCGTGAGGAACTCGAGGCCTGCTTTGGCCTGCTGCACGACGCCTATGTGGCCAGTGGTTTCATGAAGCCCGACCCGAGTGGCCTGCGCGTCAACATCTACCACGCCATGCCTACCACCACCACGCTGTGTGCCAAGTTTGACGACGAGGTGGTGGGCACCATTTCGCTCATCCGTGAGAGCGCCTTTGGCTTTCCGCTGCAGTCGATTTTTGATTTGCGTGCGGTACGCGAAAAGCGCGGCCGCATTGCCGAGGTGTCGGCGCTGGCGGTGGATCAGCGCTTTCGCAACACCGGCGGCTTTGTGCTGTTTCCGCTGATGAAGTTCATGTACCAGTATTGCGAGGCCTTTTTTGACACGCGCCACCTGGTGATTGCGGTGAACCCGCGCCACATCGAAATGTACGAGTCGCTCATGATGTTCCAGCGCCTGGCCGAAAACCAGGTGGACAGCTACGACTTTGCCAACGGCGCGCCCGCCGTGGGCGCCACCCTGGATTTGCACCTGGCACCGCGCCAGATGCAGGAGGCCTATGCAGGCAAACCGCTGCGCAAAAACCTGCACCACTATTTCGCGGTGGCCAAACTGCCCAACATCGTGATGCCCGCGCGGCGCTACTTCACCACCAATGACCCCGTCATGACGCCCGCTTTGCTGGACTATTTTTTCAACCAGCGCACCCAGGTCTTCGAGGCGCTGGCAGCACGCGAGCGCGGCCTGCTGCACGCCATCTACAACCTGCCGCAGTACCAGGAGGTGCTGCCGCGCCTGCCCGTCGAGCCCGAGACCTGGTACCGCCAGCGTGCCCATGCCCGCTACTACCTGAAGTGCCCGGCCACCTTCACGCTGGCCACGGACACCGAAGTGGTCTCGCATTCCATGCTGGTCATCGAGTGCTCGGATGACGGCTTCCAGGCGCTCTCGCACGACCCGTTACCGCTCAACCGCTGGGGCCAGGCCCAGATCAACCTGGGCCACCGCGAAACCTCCATCATCCAGGCCATGGCCGTGCGGGTGGAAAAGACTGCAGGCAACTGGGCCTATGGCTTTGCCGTGACGGAAACCGACCTGCCCTGGCGCACCCTGGTGGGTGTGCTGCAGTGGGGCAGCACGCATGACGACCTGAACATTGCCAGCCAGTTTTTGCAGGACTGAGGCCACCGCAAAAGGCGGCGAAAAAGGCGACGCAAAAGGCGACGCAAAAGGCGACGCAAAAGGCGGCGCAAAAGGCGGCGCAAAAGGCGACGCACAAGGCCGTGCAAACAGCTGCGCGGCCCTGCCTGGCTACGGCCGCGCCAGCTCCTTCTGCAGGGCCTGCACCTGCGCCTGTTCGGCAAAGCGGTCGCCCAGGGCGCTGAGCTCGTCGAGCGATTTGCGCGCCAGCTCTTTCTTGCCCGCGCGCAGGTGCATGATGGCCAGGTCCAGCTTGAACAGGGGGTTCTGCGGCTGCAGGGCCACGGCCTGGGTTTGCAGCTCCACGGCGCGGGCGTAGTTGCCGTTGTCTGCATGCAGGTTGGCCAGCGTGTCGATGAAGGTGGCCTGCCTGGGTGCCAGCGCCACCGCACGCTCGGCCAGGGCCAGGGCGCCGTCTTTTTTCAGTTTGCCGCTGACATAGGCCAGGTTGTTGAGCACCACCGGGTTGTCCGGCTGCTGCTTCAGGACGGCGGCGTAGTGCTGCTCGGCGCTGCTGTAGTCGCGCCGCACCATGGCCTGGTCACCCAGGTAGAACAGGAAGCCCGCGTCCTGCGGATGGTCCTTCAGCCACTGCGCGGCAAACTGCGTGGCTTCGGCCGCCTTGCCAGCGGCTTGCAGGGCGGTGTGCAGCTTCATGGCCAATGGCGTGGTGGGCACCGTTTTCATGCCGGCGCGCAGGGCGGCACTGGCCTGGTCCCAGTTTTGGGTACTGGCCAGAATGTCGGCCTCCATGGCGTAGCCGGTTTCTTCCTTGGGGCGCTGCTTTTGCACTGTGCGGGCGATGTCGAGAGCCATGTCCGGCTGCTGATTGGCTACGTACAGGGCCACCAGGGCGCGCTGCCCGTCCAGAAAATCAGGCTGCAGCGCCAGCGCCTGTTGCAGGCTCTGGATGGCGGCCTTCTGGTCGCGCAGCAGCAGCTGGGTATCGGCCATGCGCCACCAGGGCAGTGCCGATTTGGGCATCAGCTCAATCAGCCGCTGGTAGCTGGCCAGCGCCTGGTTGGTGTCGCCAGCGGCCTGCAGGCTGCGCCCCAGCGCGTCCACAATGCGCGCGTCATCGGGCAGGGCGGCCACCGCACTCTGGGCGGCGGCCACCGCACTCTTGTAGTCCTTGTGGCCCAGGTACAGGTCCACCAGCAGCAGCCGGGTGTCCACATGGGTGGGGTTGGCGGCCACGGCATTGGCCAGCAGTTTGCCCACCTCGGCCACGCTGGCGCCGCCTTGTGCGGCAATGTCGGCCAGCGCCAGCAGGGCCTGTGCGTGGCGCGGCTGCTTTTGCAAATAGGCCTCAATGCGCTTGCGCGCCTCGACGGGTTTCTTGTCCGCCAGGTCAAGGCTCGCCAGGCTGGCCACGGCCGGGAAGTAGGTGGCATCCAGTGCCAGTGCGCGCTGCAGGCTCTCGCGTGCTTTGCCACCCTGCTGGGTGGCCATTTGCACACGGGCACGCAGGTACGGTGCCACGGGCTGTGTGGGTTGCTTCTTTTCCAGCTTGGCTATGGCTTGCAGGGCCTGTTCATAGTCCTTGCGTTGCAGCAGGCTGCTGATCAGTGCCATGTCGGCGCTGGCGCCGCTGTCGGTGGCGGCGATGTCGCGCAGCGTCTCCAGAGCGGGTGCGGCCGGGCCCTGCGCCATGCCCACCATGGCCAGCGAGGTTTTGAGTCGGCTGTCGTTGGGGTTTTTGGCGCGCGCCTTGCTGAAGAATTCTTCGGCGCGGGCCATCTCGCCATTGCGGAAGAACACCTCGCCTGCCAGTGCAAACAGTCCTTGGTCCACCGGCTCCTGCGCCAGGCCCGGCAGCAGGGCATCGCGCGCCTTGGCCGGCTGCTGCTGGCGCAGGTAGCTGGCCACCAGCAACCTGCGCGCCATGGCCAGGTTGGGCGCGATTTCCAGTGCGCGCCCCAGGTAGGCCTGCGCTTGCGGCAGGCGCTGCAGCTGCAGCTCGCAGGCCCCTGCCAGCTCCAGTGCAGCGGCATTGCCGGGCATCGCCCGCAGCGAGCGCTGCACCAGCTCGCTGGCGCCTGCATAGTCCTTTTTTTGGTAGGCCAGCAGTGCGGCCAGGTAATGGGTGTAGGGGTGGTTGGGGGCAATTTTTTGCAAGGGCGCCAACTGCTGGGTGGCGGCGTCGAGCTGGGCTTGCTGCAGCAGCATCAGCATCAGGGCGCTTTGGCCCGCCAGGTAGTCCGGCTTGATGGCCACGGCCTTGCGGTAGGCGGCCAGTGCGTCGTCGCTGTGGCCCTGGGTCTGGCGGTACAGGTCGCCCCTGAGCTTCCAGGCCTCAAAGCTTTGTGGTGCCTCGGCAATCAGCGCGTCGAGCAGGGTCTGTGCGCCTGGCACATCGCCCTTGGCGGCCAGCCTGCGGGCGCGTTCGAGCCGGGCTGCGGCCATGCCGGGGGCGGTCTGCAGGGCCGCCTGCAGGCTGCTTTCGGAGTGCTCGGTGTCATCCTGCAGCGCATAGGCCCGGGCCAGGCTGAGCTGCAGGTCGGCACGCGCCTCGGCGGTCTGCAAGGGCTGGTTGGCAAACTCCTCAATCAGCCGGGCGGAGAGGTTCTGCGCCAGCAGCGCGCGGGCCAGCACCGGCACCACCGCTTCGCGCGGGTGTTGCAGTGCCAGGGCCCGGCGCAGCTCGGTTTCGGCACCGCTGGCGTCGCCGCTGTCGAGCAGCGCGCGGCCCAGCAGAAAGCGTGCTTCGGGCAGGTTGGGCTGGCTTTGCAAGGCGTTCTTGATCTGGATGATGGCGGCCTTGTAGTCCTCTTTTTGCAGGTACTGCCGGGCAGACGTCAACAGCGCCTCGGGCTTTTCGCCGCAGGCGCCCAGCAGGCTGGCCAGGCACAGCGAGGCGGCTGCCAGATGCGTGCGCCACAGCCTGGGCCATCGCGTGGGCACGCGCGTGCGGGAGGGGGCGGGACGGGTCATGGGGGCTCCTTTGCTGCAAAAAAGGCTTGTGGGTGGCTTGTGAATGGTTTGGGGCGGCTTACTTCACGCAAAGCCGGTGCATCAGGTCGTACAGGGTGGGGCGGCTCACGCCCAGCAGGTCGGCGGCGCGCGCAATGTTGCCGTTGACCCGCCCCAGCGCCGCCAGGATGGCGCCGCGCTCGGCCTGGTCGCGGGCCTGGCGCAGGTCGAGCGAAGCGGCCAGGGGCTCGCCTGCATCGGGTGTGTCCAGGTCCATGTCGGCGCGGCTGACCTGCTGGCCGTCGGCCATGATGGCGGCGCGCTTGAGGCGGTTTTCCAGCTCGCGGATGTTGCCCGGCCAGGCGTAGGCCTCGATGGCATGCAGCGCGTCTTCGGACAGGCGCAGCGCGGGGCGCTTGTTGTCTTCGGCATAGCGGCGCAGCAGCGCATGGGCCAGCAGCGTGGCGTCACCCATGCGGGCGCGCAGTGGCGGGATGGGCACCACCACCTCGGCCAGGCGGTAGTACAGGTCTTCGCGAAAGCGCCCCTGCTTGCACAGCGCGCCCAGGTCCTGGTGGGTGGCACAGACCACGCGCACGTCCACCGCAATTTCCTGGCGCCCGCCCACGCGCTCCACCGTGCGCTCCTGCAAAAAGCGCAGCAGCTTGGCCTGCAGGGTAAAGGGCAGGTCGCCAATCTCGTCGAGCATCAGGGTGCCACCGTCGGCGCTTTCGATCTTGCCGGGGGTGGTCTTGATGGCGCCGGTGAAGGCGCCTTTCTCAAAGCCGAACAGCTCGCTCTCCAGCAGGTTGTCGGGGATGGCGGCGCAGTTGATGGCCACAAAGCGCTGGCTGCGCCGCGCCGAGCTCTGGTGCAGGCCGCGCGCCAGAATTTCCTTGCCGGTGCCGCTTTCGCCCAGCAGCATCACGCTCACGTTGCTGGGGCCGACCTTTTCGATGGTGCGGCAGATGCGCAGCATCTCCGGGTCGCGGGTGATGACGTGGCCCAGCGTCTCGGGCTGGTGGATGGCTTGCAGGCGCCGGTTTTCGCGCTGCAGGTCATGCACGCGAAAGGCACGCTCAATGGTCAGCGCCAGCAGCTCGGGCGCAAACGGTTTGGCAAAAAAATCATAGGCGCCCAGGGCCACCGCGCGCAGGGCATTGGCCTGTTCGTTTTGGCCGGTCAGCACAATGACCTTGGTGTCCGGGTCCGCAGCCAGAATTTGCCCCAGCAAGGCAAAGCCCTGGCTCACGCTGTCGCTGTCGGGTGGCAGCCCCAGGTCCATAGTGACCACGGCCGGGTTGTGGCGGCGCAGCTGCTGCATGGCGCTCTCGCGGTCGTGGGCGGTGACGGTGGTGTAGCCGTCGAGCGACCACTGCATCTGCTTTTGCAGCGCCAGGTCGTCTTCCACAATCAGCAGCAGGCGTTTGTCCAGGGTCATGGCCAGGGTCATAGGTTTGCGTTCAAGGCGCTTCAGCCTGCGGCGGCCAGGCCGGGCTCCATGGGCGATTCGTACAGTGGCAGCTGCAGCGTGACCCGCGTGCCCAGGCCTTCGGCGCTGTCCACAGCCATGCTGCCGCCGAGCTCGTGCACATACTGCAGGCTCTCAAACGCGCCTATGCCCATGCCCGTGGGCTTGGTGCTCTCAAACGGTTTGAAGAGCTGGTTCTGCACAAAGCTGGCCGACATGCCGCAGCCCGTGTCGCCAATGCAGACCTCGGCGTGGCTGCCGCTCTGCAGCAGGCTGGCCCAGGCGCGGCCGCTGCCACGGCCGTCCAGAGCGTCCAGCGCGTTGTGCACCATGTGGCCCAGCACCCGCTCCAGCCGCTCGCTGTGGCCGCGCACGCGAAGTGGCTGGCACTTGCCCAGTTCCAGCTCCAGCACCTGGCCGCGCGTGCGCTGGCAATCGGCGGCAATGCGCTGCAGCAGCGCGACCAGCTCCACGCCGCCAGCAGCACCCGGCTCGCCATGTTCGGGGGCCTGGCGCAGTTGCAGCAGCAGGTGGCGCATGCGTTCGAGCGCGTGCTCGATGGTCATCAGCATGTCTTCCCGGAAGGCCGGGTTGTCGCCCAGGCGGCGCGCGTTGGAGAGCATCAGCGCCAGCTGGGTGATGATGTTTTTGAGGTCGTGCACAACAAAGGCCGACATGCGGTTGAAGGCCTCGAACTTGCGCGCCTCCAGCAGGGCCTCGGCGCTTTGCGCCTGCGCCAGGTAGCTGGCGGCCTGCTGGCCTGCGGTCTTGAGCAGGTCTTGCACCTCCCAGTCCACCTCCATGGGGGTACGGGCCTGGTCGAGCACGCAAAAGCCAATCAGGCTCTGGTCGGTGCGCAGCGGTATCACCAGCCAGGCGCGTGCAGAGTCCTGCAGCCAGGCGGGCAGTGCCAAGCCGCCATAGGCATCGGGGCGCGCACGGGCTTCGTTCACATTGACCACCCAGCCGCGCTCGGCCAGCAGGCGGCACAGCGGCGAGCGTGCGTTTTCATGCAGCAGGTTGGGGGCCTGGTTCCAGCGTGCGCTCTGGCTGAAGGCGGTGCCGTTGCGGGTTTGCGTCCACAGCGCGCCAGAGGGGCTCTCCAGCATGTCGGCAAGACCCCGGATGATGGGCTGGCCCAGCTCGCCCAGGTTGCGTGGCGACGTGCCGGGGTTGGCCGCACTGTGGTTGGACAGGGTGTGGTTGGACAGGGTGTGGGTAAAGCGCAGCCACTCTTCGCGGTAGTCAAAGCGGTAGTGGAAGAGGTGCTTGCCCACCAGCACGCGCAGGCGCGCGCGCGCCGTGCCCGAGAACAGCAGCACCAGCAACAGCACCAGGCCCAGGAACACCAGCGCGGGTTGCAGTGCGCGGCCCCAGTTGCCGCCAAAGTAGCGCACGTAATAGCCGACGCCCGAGAGAAACAGCAGGTACAGGCCGACTGCCAGCAGCGCCACCGAGTGGAAGGCTGCGCGCGGCGAGAGCCGCAGCCGCGCCACCCAGTTGGCCCGGCGCATGACCGACAAGGCCAGGAGCGGCACCACGCCCGCATGCACCAGGGCGCGCACGGCCAGGGTGCTGGCATCGGCCTGGTTGAAGAGCACGGCCTGCGCGTACAGGTAAACATCAAAAGCAAACAGCCCCAGCAGGCCCAGGCACAGCGGCTTGACGGCCCAGCGCATGTCTTCGCGCAGGTTGCCAAACACCTGCTCCAGAAGCACCAGGCCCAGCACCGGCAGACCCAGGTGGCCCAGCAACTGCAGCTGCTGCAGGCGCGCGGCAGCGGCCAGCCAGGTACCCTGCAGTGCGCCCAGGCCCAGGGCCAGCAGTTGCAGGCCCACAAGCAGGCTGATCAGCCACTGCGTAGCCGGGCGTAGCCAGTGGCTGCCGTCCCGCAGCGTGGCGCTCGCTTCGGCTTGCAGGCACTGCAACAAAAAGGCCAGCCAAGCGGCGTAGCGGGCCAGGTCGAGCAGTGCAGCCAGCCAGTAAGCCCATACCAAGGCCACGCCCGTTGTGTTCACAGCCAGCACCAGTGCGGCCCAGGCCCACAACGCGCTGCAGCCCACGGCCAGCAGAGCCAGTGCCTTCAGGCGCGCGCCGGGCTGCCGGGCATAGCCCATTTGCCACAGGCGCAGGCCCAGCGCGCTATAGGCCAGCGCCGCCAACGCATGGCTCCAGGCGTAGAGCGGCATGGCTACTGCGCCCCCCGGCCGCTGAGCACCACGCCCACGGTGTCAAACAAAATCACCAGGTCCAGCAGCAGGCACTGGTTCTTCACGTAGTACAGGTCGTACTGCAGTTTTTCGGCCGTGTCGTCGATGGAGGCGGCGTAATGGAAGCGCACCTGCGCCCAGCCGGTAATGCCCGGCTTGGTGCTGTGCCGCAGGGCGTAGTAGGGCAGCTTTTGCGTCAGCATGGCCACAAAGCAGGGCCGCTCCGGGCGCGGGCCCACCAGGCTCATGTCGCCGGCCAGTACGTTGAAGAGCTGGGGCAGTTCATCAATGCGGCGCCTGCGCATGAAGCGTCCCACACGGGTCACGCGGCTGTCGGCCGGGTGGGCCCAGCGCGCATGGCCATCGGGCTCGGCATCCGCGCGCATGCTGCGGAATTTCAGCATGTTGAAAGTGCGGCCCTGCAGGCCCACACGCTCCTGGCGGTAGAGCACCGGGCCGCCTGATTCCAGCGCCACCAGCAGTGCAGCCAGCAGCATCACCGGCAGCGCCAACAGCAGCAGCACGCTGGCAGCCACCAGGTCGAGCAGGCGCTTGGCAAAAGCGTGCAGCGGCCCGTGGGCAAAGCCTTCGCCCAGCACCAGCCAGCGCGCGGTGACCGTCTCGCGGCGTATCTGGCCCAGCATCTGCTCGCAGTGCGTGGCCACATCGAGCACGCGCACGCCGCGGCGCCTGCAGTCCAGCAACTCGCGCAGCAGCACCTCACCACCCTGGCGCTCGCGCACGGCGATGACGATTTCCTGGATGCGTTCCCTTTCCACCAACGCAGCCAGCGTGCCTGCGTGGCCTTGCGCGGATGTGGCGTACGGGCCCACCAGCCGGATGTGCGGGTCGGCACTGCGCAGTTGCTGTGCCACCAGCGCGGCCTGCGGACCATCACCCACCACCAGCACCCGCGGCTGCGCCAGGCTGCGCACGCGCACCGCCGAAATGCCGGTGGCCACCAGCACGGCACCCAGCAGCACCACCGGGTTTTCCGCCAGCGGAGTGGCCGAGTGATAGGCCCATACCAGCAGCGCAAACAGGCCAACCACGACCAGGTCAATCCCGATCTGGTAGAGCGTTTGCCTGTGGATGTAGTGACGCAGAATCCGAACCATGCCCTCTAGCCTGTAGTCGCTTGAAGGTGCCCAGTCTGTAGGGCTGGCTTTTTTCACCCTTGATTTTTCGCATGGGCGTATGACGTGGGGTACGCCACTCTGGGACCCAACCACCAGGAGCCACCATGAACGAGCACGCCAGACAACTCGCACAGCAACTCATCCGCAATTTCAACGACGCACCCGCAGTGCACCGCGTGCGCGCGCCCCACTACGACTCCACAGGCGCGCGCCTGGCACCCGGCACGGCCGCCAGCAAGCTCGGCGCCACCATCGACACACTGGCGCCCGGCAAGCGCGGCTGCCCCTACCACCTGCACCACGCGCAGGAAGAGATGTTCGTGGTGCTGCAAGGTGCGGGCACTCTGCGCGTGGCTGGCGAAATGCTGCCGCTGCGCACAGGCGACGTGGTGTTCATTCCGGCAGGCCCTGGCTACCCGCACCAGATCATCAATACATCGGAAGCGCCCCTGAAGTACCTCGCCATCAGCACCCAGGAGTCGCCGGAGATTTGCGAGTACCCGGACTCGGGCAAGTTCCTGGCGGAGTCTGTCAGCGTCGGGGTTTCAGAGTTTGAGGTGATCCAGGTGAAGAAGGAGAGTGCGGATTACTGGGACGGTGAGCCGTGAAGCCCTCCAGGCTCAGGAGGTGCGGACCGCACCCTGCCTGCGGCCATCAAGTTTGCCAGGCTCAAGGAACAAGTCCTGGAAATCCTGCGCTGACCAGGATGTCGTGCACCAGCCAATCGGCAATGGCCGCGCTACCACGCTATCAGCTTCTTACCAACTGCAACTTCCAGGCGCGCCCTTGAAGGGCCCCGTCAATTCCGGCGTGATCCATCCGCCATAAAAGCCGCCAGGCTGTGCAATCACCTTGGCGCCGCCCACGCTGCAATCGAGATCGTGGGCGTAAAAAGCGATGCAATGAGCCAGCGGCTCTGCCCCTGCTAGGGGTTGCGGATAGGTCCAGGCGACCCGTGCCAACCGACGCGCACCGTCGACCAAATCCCAATACCGCGCAGGGCCTTTCCACTCGCAGACCGAGCCGCCGCCTGCGGGACGCAAAAACGTACCCTGCACATCAGCCAGCGGCACATAGAAGGTGGGCGGGTGCGCAGTCTCTCGGACGGCCCAGGCGGCGCAGGTGCGCGCAAGTTCAAGCTCCCCCCAACGCACCACGATCTCGCGCACCTCTCGCACGAGCTCCGGTGGACGCGGGAAATCCCAGACTGAGGTTTGCCCTTGCAAGGGAATGTCTGCAAACGGCGGGCGGTCCTTGCCGCGCCAGCGCCATTGCGCGCGGGCCCGTGCCAACGGGTCAAGATCGTCAGTGGTCATGTGTGTCCGTTCTCATTGCAAGATCTGCATCCATACGCCTCAGGTTAGCATGCAGTTCCCACGTGCCAAGGCGAAAAAAATGACCGCATTCAATGTTCTGGGCACTCCTCTGGTGGCGTGCTCCTTTGACCCCGTTACCGGTTTCTTTCGTGACGGCTGCTGCAACACCAATGCACAGGACCAAGGAACCCACGTCGTTTGTGCCCAAGTGACAGCCGGCTTTCTGGTCTTTTCGCGCTCGCGTGGCAACGATCTGGTGACACCGCGTCCGGAGAGCCGCTTTGCGGGTTTGAAACCGGGTGACAGGTGGTGTCTTTGTGCGATGCGCTGGCTGGAGGCACTCGAGGCCGGGGTTGCACCGCCAGTTCATCTGGAAGCAACGCATGCAAAGGCGTTGGACATGGTCACGCTGCAACAGCTTCAAGACCACGCGCTCAACTAGTCAACGCGCGTTCGTCGCAGGGGTCACCGTCGAGCGGCTTTCGGCAAGGAGCTTTCGGCAAGGACACCTGGCAGTGGCGATTGCCTGAATGACCCGGCGCGGGCAAGGACAGGGCTGCTTCGATAAAAATGTCTGCCATGAACCAGCCATCAACCAGTCCCCGAGAAGCCAACTGCGAGGCGCTCACTGTCATGTTTGATGGGTCCTGCCCGTTGTGCCGGCGGGAAGTGGCCGTGTACCAATCCATGGCTCCGCTGCAAACAGTGTCATGGCAGGACGTAAGTCAGGACGCCGCCAATCTGAGCCAGACAGAGCAAGCCCGGTACATGGCCCGGTTCCACGTTCGACTCGCCGACGGCCGCGTGCTGAGTGGGGCTGCCGCCTTTGTGGCGCTGTGGCTGGTGATGCCAGGGTGGCGCTGGCTGGGCCGCATCGGTCGGCTTCCCGGCGTGACGCCGGTTCTGGAACGGGCCTACCGTGGCTTTTTGCACCTGAGGCCCTTCTTGCAGCGCTGGGCCAGGGCTGCAGAGTCTGCGCATCGCACGTAGCCTCCTCGCTGGAAGGTGTGCGGCCCATGAAGGCTTAGCCAGGAAGGTGACCCGTTTTGACGAGGATTAAACAGCCCTCGACACTGAACGGCTTGTGCTGGCTGAGGTGGGGGCTGCGAATCCAGCTTCCCTTGCGGTAGCTTCCATGCTCGTCGGAAAAGACGCCTTCGACTACATATATTTCCTCGCCACCGTAATGCCGGTGCGGATTGAAATAAGTCTCTGGTGCCCACCGCACCATAGCTGTGTGCTGGGTCCCGAATTCAGACAGGGGCATAACCATCAATCCATCCACCATGCCACGGTACCAGGTTGATTGCTGGGTGTGGACCACCACCCGCTCGCTGTCATCGGGTGAAAGGTGCCGAAGTTTGACAAACAAGGTGCACCCGCCCTCGGAAAAAGGGGCATGGCTGGAGCCCACGGGATTCTTCAAATAGGTGCCTGGCCCGTAGTCTC
Source organism: Comamonadaceae bacterium (assembly GCA_947374485.1). Classification (GTDB taxonomy): domain Bacteria; phylum Pseudomonadota; class Gammaproteobacteria; order Burkholderiales; family Burkholderiaceae_C; genus Allorhodoferax. The sequence continues at coordinate 15,474 of CANCCF010000042.1, forward strand.
CAAACTCGTCGCTCAAAGTGCCGTCGAGCACCAGAATTTCTTCCCCCAGCGCGTGTTCGTGCACACTGAATTTCGCACCCGGGTCGTAGCGCACGATGGACGTAGCGCGTGCAACCTCACCGCCGTTTCGCTCCAAAAGTCTGCGCTGAACCAGCGGTGACGGGGACGCTTGCCAGGGCAGGGTGTTGGCATCGACCACACAGCGCTGCGATAAGTCAGCATTCACAAGGAGGGTGTTCATAGAAATAGTTTCCACTGCGCCTCGGATGAAGGCGTGTCCCGGTCAGGTTCGGGGACCTTCAATTGTTGCAGTTTTCTGTTGCAAATGATCTAGGCCTGCGGCTGGCCGCCGGACCCGGCGTGATGTGAAGGCGGTGCACGGTGATCTCAAGGCGCTACCAGATGCCCGTGTTATCAGCCGGTCCGCAGAGGGTGGCGTCGTTTTTCCGTTCCATGCCATACCGCAACAACCCCAGCAAGGCCAGCCCATAAATCAAAAACGCCACCCGCGGCACATCCAGCAGACTGCCACTAACGCCCACACACAGCGCGCCCACAAGGGCTGCCGCCTGGAAGGGCGCAATGGCCGTGTGGCGTGCCCGGCCCAGGGTGAGTTGCCACAGGGCGGCGGCGAGCAGGGTGGCGAATAGCAAGAGGCCCAGCAGGCCGCGCTCAATCAGCAATTCCAGAAACAGGCTGTCGATGTGCCAGGGCAGAAAATAAGACTGCGCTGTGGCCTGCCAGTGCGCCAAGCCTTGGGCGAAGTCGGGGTTGGCCAGGCGGTTCTGGCCTTCTGGGTCCAGCAACTGCACCTGTGCGATGTCGGCCACACCACCGGCGTTGACCACGGAGAGTGTGAACAGGGCCAGACGCGGTGCGTGCCATGGGGCCTTGGCGGGGGCCTGGCCTTGCAGGGTCAGTTCCCGGGTTTGCCATGCGTCTTGGGCCGTGGGTGTGGGGGCCACCTGGATCAAGGCACTCTGGCAACGGCCGTCGTAGAGCAGGTGGCGCTCGCACCATTCCACCATCAGCATCGTGGCCGCAGGCACGCGCAGGGTCAGGCGTACGCGGTTGCTGCCGCTGGGCGTGGCGCGGGTGCGCTGCGCCAGCGCGAACTGGCCGCCCAGGGTTTGCCGCGTGGCCGGGCCGCTCAGGGTGGCAAAGCCCTGGGCGTCCCAGTGCGCGGCACCCGACCATTCGCCAGCAGGGCCGCTGGCTGCATAGTGCACCGGCAAGCGGCCCGGCCCAAGACCCAGCAGCCAGGCAGAGGGGCCTTGCAGGGTGGACAGGCCGCGCGTCCAGTGTTGAAGGCGGCTGCCTGCATCCTGCGGGGCATTCGATACACGCTGCCACAGAAAGCTGCTGCTGGCCACCAGCAGCACCACTTCGGCTACCAGCAGCAGCGCCAGCACCGAGGCAGCGCGAGCGCGCCAGCCCGGCAAATGCGTTTGCTGGCGCGACAGCAACAAGGCCAGCAGCGTGAAAGACACCAGCACCGCCCCATAAACGCCACGCGAGAACGTGACCAGCACCGCATAGGTCGCCAGCACAGCCAGCAGCGCTGCCAAGGCCCAGGCCGTTGGCGTGCGCGCACGCAGCACCGCCCAGGCGGCAAATGGCGCGGCCAGTGCCAGGTAGCCGTCGATGGCTTCGCCACCCACATGCATTTCCCAGAACAGCGCGGTGCTGCGGTAGGGCAGATCAAAATTCCACAGGCCGGGGAAGGCCAGGCGTTCCCACAGCACGGCGCCCACCACCACCGACAGGCCTGCCACCATGCCCCAGGCAAAAGGCTCCAGGCGTTGGCGTGGCAGCAGGGGCACGAAGAGCAGGGCGTAGAGCTCGCTCTTGGCAACGCGCAGGCTGTTCAGGGGATCAGGGTAGCTGGCGAACCAGTCGAAGTGCCAGGTCGAGGGCCAGGTCAAGGGCAAGGTAAAGTGCCAGGCCAAGGGCCAGGTGAAGTGCCAGCGGCCGTCAGCGGGGAAGCCGGACGCATCCACGGCAGCGCGCACCAGGCCCAGCAGTGCTGCCAGTGCCATGGCTGCCAGCAGGGCCTTGGCAGCCAGGGGCAGCGCGGCCAGGTTGCCGCCACCACGCCCTGTAGCGGAACCTGCATTTGGCACCAAGGCCCTACGCAACCACGCGCCCGCCAGGGTGGACAGCAGCAGCACGTCAAACTCGTCCCACACCACCCAACCCGTCCACGGCGAGGCATTGAGCAGGCAGGCACCCACGGGCAAGGCAAACAGCCACAGGTCGCGGCGCCAGGCGGCAAGGGCCGTCCAGACACCGCAGGCCAGCAGCGCGGCCACGGGCCACAGCGGGTGGTGCCAGGCCAGCGTCAGGCCCGCAGCCAGCGCGGCGCAGGCCAGGGCCAGCGAGGCTAGGCGCAGCGGCAGAAGCGCACCTTCACAGCAAACCCGTCATAGCGACACACTCACACCCGCACCCTCACACCAGCACCTCCACGCAAGGCGGATGCCCCAGAAACTGCTGCGGGCTGGCGCTGGCGCCATAGGCGCCGGACTGGAACACGACTGCCAGGTCACCCGGCTCGGCCACTGCCAAAGCCATGTGGTCGGCCAGCAGGTCGAGGGGCGTGCACAGCGGCCCCACCAGGCTGGCCACCTCGGTGGCGCCAGCGTCCATGCGGTTGCCGATGGCCACGGGGTAGTTCTTGCGCAGCACCTGGCCAAAATGCCCCGAGGCCGCCAGGTGCTGGTGCAGGCCGCCGTCGCAGACCAGAAACACCTGGCCGCGCGAGACCTTGCGGTCCAGCACGCGGGTGACATAAATGCCCGCCTCGCCCACCAGGTAGCGGCCCAGCTCCAGCACGAGTGCGGCACCCGGTAGCTCGTGCACGGCGCGCTCGGCCAGTTGCGCGAGGTTGGCGCCTATGGGCGCCAGGTCCAGGCGCTCTTCGCCCGGAAAGTAGGGGATGCCAAAGCCGCCACCCAGGTTCAGTGTGCGCACCGGCGCATGGGCGTGTTCGGCCAGGCGCAGGGCCAGCGCATACGACTGTTGCTGGGCCTCGCAAATCGCCTGGGCATGCAGGTTTTGTGATCCGGCGTACAGGTGAAAGCCTTCAAAGTCGAGCCCGGCCCGCTGGATGTGCTGCAACAGCTGCGGCACGCGCTCCACGTCCACACCAAAGGGCTTGGAGCCGCCACCCATCTTCATGCCCGAGCCCTTGAGTTCAAAGTCGGGGTTGACGCGCACGGCCACGCGCGCGCTCAGGGCCAGCGCATCGCAATGGCGCTCCAGAATTTGCACCTCGCGTTCGGATTCGATGTTGACCAGCACGCCTGCGGCCACGGCCTGGCGCAACTCGGCGTCACGCTTGCCTGGCCCGGCAAAGCTCACGGCCTGCGGACTTGCGCCTGCGTCGAGTGCGGTTTTGAGCTCGCCGCCAGAGGCCACATCAATGCCGTCCACCAGCGTGGCCATCAGGCCCACCAGCGCGGGCATGGGGTTGGCCTTGAGGGCGTAGTGCAGCTGAATGCTGCGTGGCAGGGCGTGGCGCAACGCGGCCACGCGCTCGCGCAGCAGCGTGCGGTCGTAGGCATAGAAAGGCGTCTGGCCGACGCGCGCGGCCAGTTGGGTGAGCGGCAGGCCGCCCACCTGCAGCTCGCCAAAGGCCACGCTGAACTGGTGCATGGGTGCGTGGGGCAGCACCTGGGGTGGCAGATAGGGTGGCGCTTCAAACGCCATGCTGCTGCCTCCATTGCCGCGCCAGCAGGGTGCGGTCGAGCTTGCCGTTGGGGTTGCGCGGCAAGGGGCCCGGCACCAGCTGAATGGCCGCTGGCACCATGTAGGCTGGCAGGCGGCTGCGGCAGGCGTCCAACAGGCTGGCACTGCTCACTTCGGCGGCAGGGTCGGCGGCCTCGGCCCCTTCGGCGGGCGCAGTGGGTGCGGCGGTGGCAATCACCTGGATGGCCTGGCCCAGCGTGGCGTGCGCCACACCAAAGGCCATGCACTCGCCCACCTGGCGGGTGGCGTAGAGCACTTCTTCCACCTCGGTGGGACTGACGCGGTAGCCGCTGGTCTTGATCATCTCGTCGCGCCGGCCTACAAAGTACAAAAAGCCCTGAGCGTCCTGGCGCACCGTGTCGCCTGAGAACACTGCGTACTCCGGCAGCACCAACCCCGCCTGCCGGGCAGCGGCACCCACCGGCAAAGGTTTGTAGCGCTCGGCGGTGCGCTCGGGGTCGTTCCAGTAGCCCAGCCCCACCAAGGGGCCGCGGTGCACCAGCTCGCCCGGCTCGTCCACGGCACAGGGGGTGCCGTCTTCGCGCAGCACCAGAATTTCGGCATTGGGAATGGCGCGGCCGATCGAGTCGGGGCGGCGTTCCACCTCTTCGGGCGGCAGGTAGGTGGAGCGAAAGGCCTCGGTCAGGCCGTACATCAAAAACGGCCTGGCCGCAGGCGCGCGCTGACGCAGGCTGTTGAGGGTCTCAAACGGCAGGCGCCCGCCGGTGTTGGCAAAGTAGCGCAGGCTGCGGGCAATGGGGGCGGGCCAGTCCAGCTGCGCCAGCTGGATGTAGAGCGGCGGCACGGCGGTGAGGCCGGTCACACCCTCGCGTAGCATGGCCTTGAGCACATCGCGCGGCAGCAGGTAGTTCAGCAGCACCACCCGCGCGCCCACCGCAAAGGCCGTGGTGAGCTGGCTGAAACCGGCGTCAAAGGACAAGGGCAGGGCGGCCAGCAAGGTGTCTTCGCTGGTGTTGCCGAGGTAGGCGGCCACGCTGGTGGCGCCCACCACCAGGTTGCGGTGCGACAGCACCACGCCCTTGGGCCTGCCGGTGCTGCCCGAGGTGTAGAGGATGGCGGCCATGTCGGTGTCGAGCACGCGGTGGCCGGCGCGCTTGGGGTACAGCGCCAGCGCGCGCCAGTGCAGCAGCAAGGGCGGCGTGCGCTGCGCGCCCGGGCTGGCGCCGGGTTCAGGCAGGGCCAGGGACTCCACCCGTTGCTCTTCCAGGCTGTCGGTGAGCAGCACGTGGCGCAGGTCGTGGCAGTGCAGCAGCTCACCGGCCAGCAAGGCATGGCGCGGCGCCGAGGTGAGCAGCAGGCGCACATTGCAGTCCTGCAGCACAAAGGCCACCTGCGCGGGCTTGAGCAGCGGGTTGATGGGCACCAGCACACAGCCCGCTGCGGCGCAGCCAAAGCTGGCCACCACCGTTTCGATGCACTTGTCCAGGTAGATGCCCACGCGCTCGCCGCGTGCCAGGTCCAGGCCCATCAGGGCCGAGGCAAACTGCGCCACCTGGGCCTGCAAAGCGGCATAGCTGAGCGACGTATTGTGGTGGGTGAGTGCCAGGGCCTGCGGGCTGCGCTTTGCACTGTGCTGCAGCAGTTCATGCAGCAAGGCGGGCCCGGTGACAAAGGCGTTGGCGCTGGCGTGCGAAAGGCGGGGGTGCTCGGCGGGGGCAAGGCAGGTGGGCGTATTCACAGGCCGCAGTCTGCTGGACGGTGGTGGCCGGACGGTTGCGCTTTCGCAAGGGCGGCTTGCGCCGTGTTTTCTATTGCTGCGCGGGCGCCAGCAGTGGCACGATCAGGCGCCGCATGAACAGGCCCACGCCACCCCACAGCGTGATGAACCACAGGGGCACGCCGCCGGGCGGGTGGCCGGGGTAGCTCCACAGGCCACTGTGTACCCCATTGTATTCAAAGGCCGCGCCCAGCAGTACCAGATAGCCCGCATAGGCCAGGTCCAGCGTTTCATGGAACAAGGCCAGGCCCGCCAGCAGCAGGGCGGCAGTCACCACCAGCAGGGTGTTGCCATCGGCAATGCTGCCAAAGGCGGCGGCATACAGCAGCGCCAGAATCCAGGCCTGCCACACCTTTGCGCGGGTGGCCTGTGGCGCCGGGCCGCCGAGCACGCGCCAGCTGTGCAGCAGGTAGAAGCCCCACATGAACAGCTCCCACACCGGCATGCCCAGCACATCGGGCGCCGCAAACGCAAAAATGCCCTGGCGCAGCGACATCGCGTTCATGCCGGTAAAGAACACACACACCAGAGCATAGAAGACCGCTTCACGGCGCTGGATATGCCGAAAGCCCGCCAGCCACACCAGCAGCAGCGCGGCCAGCTTGGCGGTGTTGCCCGGCACCCAGGCCAGAATGGCCAGCGCGGCTGGAATTTGCAGCAGCAGGCGCAGGCGGTTTTGCAGCCAGAAGGGCTTGTAGGTGGGTGAAGCAGGGCCCGTGGCGGGCGGCTTGGAAGGCATTGAAAAATGGTACGCCTTTGCCCTGTGTGCTGCGCCCTTTTTGCCGTGGCGGTGTGGCGAAATGTTGAGAATTCGCAAACCCGCAGGCGGCGCATTTTTTAGCATGCCGCATGGCCGCTGTTGAAGCCACCCTGCCTGCCGCATCCGTGGATGTACCCCCTTTGCGCCTGGCGTTGGTGTGCATGCCCTTTGGTCCGGCTGAGCAGCCCTCTTTGCCGCTGGGTCTGCTGGGCGCCCTGGCCGAAGCGGCCGGTTTTGCGGTGGACCAGTTGCACTTTCACCTGGAACTGGCCGCACTGCTGGGCCCCGCGCTGTATGACAGACTGTGTGAATCCCGCGACCACCTGACCGGCGAATGGCTGTTTGGCCCGGCTGCCTTTGGCGCCGATGCACCGCTGGACGATACGGCCTATTTGCAGGCCTTCCCCCAGGAATCCGACTGGCTGCAGGCCCTAGGCCAGGGCGCCGACTACGCCACCGCTCTGCGCCAGCGCATCCTGCCCGCCTTTATCCAGGAGCGACTGCAGGCGCTGGATTGGAGCCAGTACCGGCTGGTGGGCTTTAGCTCCATGTTCCAGCAAAACACGGCCTCGCTGGCACTCGCGCTGGCCATCAAGCAGCGCCACCCGCACGTGGCCATTGCCTTTGGCGGCGCCAACATGGAAGGCGAGATGGGGCGCGAATATGCGCGTGCCTTTCCCTTCATTGACTACGTTTTCTCGGGTGAGGCCGATGAGGCTTTTCCCGCCCTGCTGCGCGCCCTGGCGCAAAGCGGGCATGCCGTGCCGCGCCTTGCCGGTGTGGTGGCCCGCATGGGCCCGGTGCTGCTCGACGGCGGGCAGGCGCCACCCACACAAAACCTGGATGCACAGCCGGTTGCCGACTACAAGCCCTACTTCGACCAGGCCGCGCGCCTGGGCCTTGCTGCGCACTACGCACCCGGTTGGAGCCTGCCGTTTGAGAGCTCGCGCGGCTGCTGGTGGGGCCAGAAGCACCACTGCACGTTTTGCGGCCTGGCGGGCAACGGCATGGCCTACCGTGCCAAGTCCGCGCCCCGCCTGCTGGCCGAGCTCGATACGCTGGCCAACCGGCACGGCATCTGCTCCTTCACGGCGGCGGACAGCATTCTGGACCTCGAATACCTCAAAGGCCTGTTTGCCCCCATTGAGCAGGCCCGGCTGGACTACACCTTCTTCTACGAGGTCAAGGCCAACCTCACGCGTGAGCAAATCGCCGCCCTCTACCGTGGCGGCGTGCGCCGCATTCAGCCCGGCATCGAGAGCATGAGCAGCCATGTGCTGCGCCTCATGCACAAGGGCAGCACCATGCTGCAAAACGTGCGCTGCCTGAAGTGGTGCGCCTACTACGGCGTGCGCGTTACCTGGGACTTGCTCTGGGGCTTCGCCGGTGAAACCGTGCAGGACTACACGCGCGAGTTGGAGGTGCTGCAATGCATCACCCACCTGGAGCCACCCAGCAGGGCCGGGCGCATCTGGCTGCAACGCTTTTCACCGCACTTCTCGGACCCTGCCTTTCCGGTTACCCACATGCGCCCCGAAGCCAGCTATGCCTATGTCTACCCGGCCCGGCTGGACCTGACCAAGGCCGCCTATCGCTTTGACTACCAGATGGGCGACACCGTGGAGCCGTCCGCGCATGATGCCGCGCTGGCGCACATTGCCGCCTGGAAGGCGGCCTGGGCTGGCACGCAGAGGCCCACCCTGCGCTACCGGCGCACCCACGCCTCGGTGCTGATCGACTACCACTACGGCCCTGAGCGCAGCGGTACGCACTGCATCACCGGCACCAACGCCGAGATCTACCACTACTGCAGCGAGACCATGCGCTCGCCGGTGCAGGTGGCCGACTATGTGCGTGACCTCTCCGACGACAACGACTGCGCGGTGGAGGCCGTTCGCGACGTGCTCGAGGCCTTCTGCCGTAACGGCTGGATGCTGGGCGAAGACGACAAATACCTCAGCCTGGCACTGCCCGCCAACCCCAACTGGTAAACCCTGCATGCCAAGCCCCCTGGCCTTTTTGCGCAAGCTGCGGAGGCATTGGCAACTGCTGCGCGAGGATCCGGAAAAATTCGGCTTCAACCTGCTGCAGTTCACCCATCCGCAGCGCTTTCAGGAGCGCTTGTTCGACATGCAAAGCGCGCCGCCCCTGCAGCTGCGCCTGGAGCCTGCCCTGCGCGCCACACCGGCACTCAATGTGTTGCAACCGGTGCTGAGTCCGGCCGTGATGACCGGCGGCCCCAACACGGTGGTCAACCTGGCGCTGTGGCTGGCGCAGCTCGGCTTGCCGGTGCGCATTGTCACCACGCGGCCCACGCCTGCGGCGGACCTGGCCTGGTTCTGGCAGCACCTCTGCACGCTGACCGGTGTGGCCGCACGCCCGGCTGCGCTGACGGTGGCCTGTGCAGGCGATGCGGCTTGCCCGCTGGCCATTGGCCCGTGCGACATGTTTCTGGCCACCCACTGGACCACTGCGCAGCAGCTCAAGCCGGTGCTGCCGCAGATGGAAGTGCCCCGTTTTTTTTATCTGCTGCAAGACTTCGAACCCGGCTTTTACGCCTGGTCCAGCAACTACGCCCTGGCCATGGAAACCTATGGCCTGGACCACATCGGCGTGTTCAACCAGCGGCTGCTGTTTGACCACTTTGTGGCGCAGGGCGCAGGGCGCTACGCCGACCCGGCCTTTGCCGCGCAAAGCCTGGTGTTTGAACCGGCCGTGGACCGCGCGCATTTCTACCCGGCCGCACCTGCCACCACGGCCACCAGCAAACGCACCCGTCGCCTGCTGTTCTACGCCCGCGCCAGCAACCCGCGCAACCTGCTGGGTCTGGGTCTGGCAGCACTGCGCAAGGCAATCAGCGACCCGGCGTTCGAACAAGAGCCCTGGGAGTTCTGGGCCATAGGCGGCAGCAACGCCCTGCCACCCATCAGCCTGGGCGCGGGCCGCACCCTGCAACCTGCGCCATGGGCCGACTACGCCGGCTACGGCCGCCTGCTGCGCGAATCCGACATCCTGCTGTGCCCCATGCTCTCACCCCACACCAGCTACCCGGTGCTGGAGATGGCAGCCTGCGGCGGCATGGTGGTGACCAATTGCTTTGGCAGCAAGACAGCGCAGAGACTGCAGGCCATCAGCCCGCACATTCTGGCCGCTGAAGCCACGCAAGAGGGCCTGGCACAGGCACTGGTGTTGGCAGCACAGCAGCCCGCAAGCCGGGCACCGCCGGGGCCCGACGCAGCCGTACCCATGGCACTGCCGGGCAATTGGAAGGCGGCCTTGCAAGACACGGTGTCTTCCATTGAACAGCTATTCACACACAATACCGGCATAGCGGCCGGGGCCTGAAACTTTATCCGGCAAATCGCACGGATATCCCCCATTTGGGGGATGGGCAGGGCATGTCCCGGCGGCTAAGGTGGTCCACCGCAGCCACATACATGCCACAGTCTTTCACCCTTCTGCACCACAGTGCTGCCGTGCGGCAGCGCACGCTGCTGCATTTCGGGCCAGCCTATGTGCTGGCGTGGCTGGGCACCTGGTACTCGGCCAGCGTTCTGGCCACCATGGGTGTGGCCAGCCTGTGGTTTTTGCCCGCGGGCTTGCGCTTCTTTTGCATTTTTGCCCTGGGCGGAGCCGGCCTGGCACTGGACCTGATTACCGGTGGGCTGCTGTTGCTGCTCCAGTGGGCTGTGTCCGGGCCAACGCCGGACGCCAGCCTGGCCGCGCAACTGCAGGGCCGCCTGTACGACCTGCTGGTTTTTCCCCTGGCCTATGCGCTGGTCGCCTTGCCACTGCGGCGGCATTTGCGGGGCACGCTCGACTTCACTGCCACCCGGCAAACCTGTCTTTTCTTTGCTGCGGCGCTGCTTGCAGCCGCACTGGCGGCCATGGCGGGTACGGCAAGGCTTGTGGTGTTGGGCCAGGTATCCCAGGCCCAATGGCCTGTGTTGTGGCTCAGCTGGGCCACCGGCGATTTCATCGGTGTGCTCACCCTCACGCCCTTTCTGCTGGTGCTGGTGTGGCCGCGCCTGCGCAGGTACCTGGAGCAAGGCAGCTGGGTGGTGCACCAGGGTGCACGGCACGGGCCATCCGCCCAGGCCTGGCCGCTGCGCGAGGCCGTGCTGGTCGTCGCACTGGTGGTGGCTGCCTTGTGGGGCCTGAACCTGGTGCCGCACGACTTGGGCAACCAGCAACAGTCACCGGTGTTGGCGCTGTTGCTGCTCATACCGGTGTTCACGGTGGCGCTGCGTTCCCGCTTGCGCGGCGCGGTGCTGGCCATCGTGCTGCTCGACTGCGGTCTGGTGCTCATGGTGGCGCTGCGCCAGCAGACCGCGCTGGCGCTGCAATACCAGTGGGTCATGGTGGCCATTGCGCTGGTGGGGTTGTGGCTGGGCGGCGCCGCAGAGGCCAGCCATAACCTGCTGGTGCGCCTGCAGGACTTTTCCACTGTCTCCAATGACCTGCTGTGGGAAACCGGGCGCGACGGTGTACTGCACATCAGCGGGCGTCTGTCGGACACCCTGGCCTTCACGCCCGGCCAGTCATGGCGCTCCCTGCTGGCGCCGGTGGCGCAGCCCGACCTGGCGCAAATCGAGCAGGCGCGCGCCCACCAGCAGGGCTTCAGCCATCTGGAGCTGGCCCTGTGCGACAGCAGCCAGGTGCCACGCTGGTTCAGCGTCAGCGGCCTGCCGCTGTGGGATGCCGATGGCAGCTTCCGGGGCTATCGGGGCACGGCTGCGGACATCAGCGATGCCGTCAAGGTCAAGGCGCTGATGGACAGCTACAACCTGGAATTGCTCAACGAAGTGGCCGCGCGCACCCAAGAGCTCCACCGCAGCAACACCGAGCTGGCCATCCAGGAGCAGCACCTGCGCGTGCTGCTGGCTGCCGCACCGGTGGGTGTGCTCGAGCTTGACGAGGACGGCCACTGCCGCTACCTCAACCCCAACGGCAGCCTGATGACCGGGCGCAGCATCGAGGAAGGCCGCGGCCTGCACCTGCTCGATTTCGTGCATGCGGATGACCGCGAACGGGTGCAACAGGTGCTGCAGCAGCCGCGCCAGATGGGCGCTGTGGAGTCGCAGGAGTTCCGCCTGGACATCAGCGACATCTGGTGCACCGCCACCTGGATCAAGACCCGCGACGAACAGGCCTCCGGCAGCACCACCGTGGTGGTGCTGGTCGACTCCACCCTGCAGCACCAGCAATCGGAGCGCCTGTGGGCCATGGCGCACACCGACCTGCTGACCGGCCTGCCCAACCGCAACCTGTTCCAGGACCGGGTGCAGCAGGCGTTGACGCTGGCCAAGCGCCACGACAGCGGAGCGGCCTTGCTGTGGATTGACCTGGACGGCTTCAAGGCGGTGAACGACACCCTGGGCC